>NZ_JBFAPT010000024.1:0-191422 GCF_040676845.1 Nonomuraea sp. NPDC049504 | reverse complement strand
TGGTCGTTGACTCATCTACCGGAGACCTCTTCTTTTGTCGATCTACGACACCTCAACGCGACCGTCACTCAGATCACTTCCGAAACGCGCCCTAGCGGCGGCCGTACTTCTTGTGGACCGCCTGCTTGCTCACCCCGATCGCGTCGGCGATCTGCGACCAGGCGAGCCCGGCGACCCGGGCCCGCCGCACCTGGACCGCCTCCAGGCGCTCGATCTCGCGCCGCAACGCGGTCGTGGCGTGCAGGGCCAGCAGCGGATCGTCGTCCTGTGCCTGCCTCATGAGGGTCGCCAGGTCGTTCGTCATGCACTAAAGGTAATCCAGCAGCAGCGCGTTGATCTCCTCAGGACGTTCGAGCGCCGGCAGATGCCCGGCCCACTCCAGCTCCAGCAGCCGCGCCTGGGGCAGCTCGGCGGCCAGGTGGCGGGCGCTGTCGCGGAAGTACGGCAGGTCGTGCCCGCCGGCCACCACCAGCGCGGGCACCTCGATGCCGGCCGGGGAGAACTCGCCTTCGACCTGCTCGGGCTCGGGGTCGGCGGCGAGCTGCACCTCGAACGCGTGCCGCTGCATCGCCACCACCTTGTCCCACGCCTCCTGGCCCGCGTCGGGGCCGAGCAGGGTGCGGGCGTTGAGCTCGGCCGCGCCCCGCACGTCGCCCTCCTCCAGCAGGCGGTTCTCCTCCTGCCAGTAGGCCCGCAGGTCGGGCGTCGGCTCCAGCGTCGAGAGCGGGTTGAGCAGCACCAGCCGCCCGGCGAGCCCGGCCGCCGCCAGCTCCAGCGCCACCCGGCCGCCGCCTGACGACCCGACCAGCGCCGCTCTGCTGACGCCGATCGCGGCCAGCACCTTGGCGACGTCGCCGGCGTCGCTGTAGGGGCCGTCGGAGCGGTAGGGGCTGCGGCCGTAGCCGCGGAAGTCCACCTTGATCACGCGGAAGCGGTCGGCCAGCGCCTCTTCCTGGGCGTCCCACATGCCGGAGTCGGCCGCCGTCGAGTGCAGCAGCACCACCGGCTCGCCGGCGCCGCGCTCGTCGTACCAGATCGTCATCGGGACTCCACCGCCATCCGCACGCCGAGGCCGATCAGCACCACGCCGGAGATCTGCTCGAGGCGCCGCTTGACCGACGGGCGGCCCAGCCACGCCTTGGCCTGGGCGACGGCCCAGATGAGCACCAGGTACCACAGCACGTCCACCGCCACCCAAACGACGGCGAGCGTGACGAGGGTGATCGGCACGTCCTGGCCCGCCGGGACGAACTGCGGCAGGAACGACATCGCGAACACCGCCGCCTTCGGGTTGGCCAGGCAGGTGCCGAGCCCCGCCAGGTACGCGCCGCGCCGGCCCGCCACCGCATCCCCCTCGACGGCGGTGACCGGCAACGGCTTCCTCGCCTGCCACAGCGCCTGCGCGCCCATCACGACGAGCACGACCGCGCCGGTGACGCGCATGACGTCGTAGGCCAGTTGCGAGGCCACGACCAGCGCGGACAGGCCGAACGCGGCGGCCAGGCCCCACAGCAGGATGCCGGTCTCGTTGCCCAGCGTGGCCGCCACGCCGGAGCCGCGGCCCGAGCGCAGGGTCTGCCGCAGGATGACGGCCGTGCTGACCCCGGGCGCCATGGCCACCAGGACGCACGCGCCGATGAAAGCGAGAAGGTACATGCGGGGATGCTGACAGAACCCGCGGCGGGGTGTCGCCTCATTTTCGCCGCGGGCGTCAGCCGTACAGTTTGGCCAGGTCCGTGACGGCTTCGCTCATCAGCGTGCGCAGCTCGGGCGGGCCGAGCACCTCGACGTCGGCGCCCATGCGCAGCAGCAGCCATCGGGCGTGCGTCAGCGACTCGACCGGGACGGTGAGCGTCAGCCAGCCCTCGGGGTCGGGCTCCTCGGCCGCGGCGAGCGCGGCGCCGACGACGTCCGCGCCCATCGTGTACGCCAGCAGGTCGCCCCGCCCGGGTGCGAGCTTGATGACGGCCTCGGCGGTGTACATCCGCTCGCGGAACTCCCGGGCGTACTCCCGCCAGAACGTGGCCAGCTCGAACCCCTCCGGCCTGGCGAAACGTCCCGGCATCGTCTCCAGGGTCAGGATGCGCGCCACCCGGTACGTGCGCGGCGAGCCCCCGGGCGGGGCGGCCACGAGGTACCAGGAGCCGCCCTTGAGCACCAGCCCGTACGGATGGATGACGCGGTCGACCTCCCGCTTGCCCCACCGCCGGTAGGTCATGTGCAGCGGCCGCTGGTCCCACACGGCCTCGGCCACCTCGCTCAGGTGCGGCACGTCGTCGGCGGAGCGGTACCAGCCGGGCACGTCGAGTAGGAACCGCTCGCGCATGCTCGCGGCCTGCGAGCGTGGCTCCGGCGGCAGCGCGGCCAGCAGCTTCAGCTCGGCGTTGGCCGCGAACTCGCCCAGGCCCAGCTCGGCGGCCGGCCCCGGCAGGCCGGCCAGGAAGAGCGCGGACGCCTCCTCGGCGGTCAGGCCGTTGAGCCGGGTGCGGTAGCCGTCGAGCAGCTGATAGCCGCCCGCGGGGCCGCGGTCGGAGTAGACCGGGACGCCGGCCGCCGACAGGGCCTCGACGTCGCGGTAGACCGTGCGTACGGACACCTCGAGCTCGTCCGCGATCTCGGAGGCCGTCATGCGGCCGCGCGTCTGCAGGAGCAGAAGCAGCGAGAGCAGGCGGCTGGCGCGCATGCCGGCCATTCTATTTGCGGCGGGTACGCGCCACCGGCCCCCGAGCGCGGGTCAGGCGAACTGCTGCCAGCCGAGCCTGATCACCATGGCCACGACCACGACCAGCAGCACGATCCGGACGAACGCCGTGCCCCGCTTGAGTGCCGTCCGCGCCCCGAACTGCGCCCCCGCCACGTTGCACACCGCCATGCCGAGGCCGAGCGCCCACTGCACGTGCCCCTGCACCGCGAACACGGCCAGCGCGCCGACGTTCGTGCCGATGTTGATGATCTTCGCGGAGGCGGACGCGGAGACGAAGTCCAGCCCGAGGATGGTGGTGAAGGCGATGATGAGGAACGTTCCCGTCCCCGGCCCCATGATCCCGTCGTAGAAGGCGATGCCGACCCCGGCCGCGGCCACCGCCGCCACCACGCGGGACGGGGTGCGCAGGTGCGGCACCGGCACCGCGCCCATGCCGGGCCGCAACGTCACGAACACCGCGACCGCGACCAGCACCACCATGACGGCGGGCCGCAGCACCTCGGCCGAGATGGACGCCGCCGCCCACGCTCCGAGCCCGGCGCTCACCATGGCCATGGCCGCCCCGGGGATCGCGACCTGGCGGTCGACCTTGGTGGAGCGCGCGTAGGCGACGGCGGCGGAGGTGGTGCCGAACACCGACGACAGCTTGTTGGTGGCCATCGCCTCGACCGGCGGCATTCCGGTGACCAGGATGGCGGGGAGTTGCAGCAGCCCGCCGCCGCCCACGACGGCGTCGATCCACCCGGCTCCGGCCGCCGCGGTCAGCAACAGAAGGACCTGCTCCAGCGGCACGCGCGATTCCCCCCGATTCCCCCAAGAAACGCCAAGAGTGTACAAGCCGGGATCTGGTCACTCCGTCTTCGGGGTCCGGACGCGGAACGGGACCCCGCGGCGGGGGTCCCGTTCCGGCGCGTTCAGAGGGTCAGGCAGCCGGCGAGGGGGACTTCGGGCGGGATGACTACGGCCCCGACGGGGTCGGCGACGGTGCCGGTGGCGCAGTTGGCCATCACGACCGGGTCGGTCTTCTGGAGCGACTCGAGCACGTTGATCTTGGCCGGGTCGACTATGGCGTGCGCGGCCGGCGCCGCCATCAGGAAGCCGCCCGACAGAGCGGCGACCACGGCGATGCTACGAGGGGATGGGCGCATGGATACCTCCATGGATCAGGGAACAGAAGCACGGCGTGACGCCGCGCACCTGCTGTGATTACCCTCCGCAACATTACTCACCGTAACCGTCGGTGACGTTGCGCTGTCGCGGGCTCGGCCTGCTTCTATCGCTCCGGCTAGGCCCGCGCGGTCACTCTCACGCCGGTCGCGACCACCGCGAGGCAGATCAGCGCCACGCCGGCCACTGCCGCCAGCATGATCGGGTACGACAGCCACGCCGACAATCCGGCCAGCAGGGCAGGAAGCAGGAATCCCGTGTACGCCAGCATGTAGTAGACCCCCGTCAGGCCGGCCAGGTCGTCCGCGCCGGCCATGCGCTGAATCTCCAGCAGCCCCGACACGACCGCGATCCCGTACCCCATGCCGAGCACGGCCGCCGCGGCGGCGGCCAGCCACGGCGACAGCAGCACCGCGTCCGCGGCGCACAACGCGGCACCGGCCAGCATCACGCTCATGGCCGCGACCGGCGCGCGCCCGCGCAGTCTCTTGGCCACCGGCTGGACGGCCACGCCCATGCCGAGCATCAGCACGGTCAGGCCCGTCGCGTACGCCAGGCCCCACTCCCCCACGCGGGTCTCCACGAGCTGCGGCATCACCGCGTACGCCAGCCCGGCCGCCCCGAACACCCACGGCGCCATCGGCAGCACCACCAGCCAGAACCGCCGCCGCGCCGGGGCCGGCACGCGCAGGTCGTCCACCAGCTTCGCCGGCAGCCCCGCCGGGTCCGGGCTGGGGGCGCGCGTCTCGGGCACGCGCAGCAGCAGCACGGGGACGGCCGCGGTGAGGAGCACGTGCACGACGTACGGGCTGACCATCGGCCACGGACCCCACTGGGCCAGCGCGCCCGCCACCCCCGCGCCCAGCCCGAACCCGGCCGTCTGGCACAGCGAGGCGCGCCTGGCGGGCAGTGCGCCGTCCTCGCCCGCTGACAGCTCCTTCACCCAGCTGCTGCCCACCGCCATCGCGATGCCCACCGCCACCCCGGCGATCAGCCGGCCCGCGTAGATCGCCCACGCGCTCTGGGCGCCGAAGCACAGCACGAGGCTCGCCAGCGCCGACGCCGCCGTGCCCGCCACGAGCACGGGACGCCGGCCGCGCCGGTCCGACACCGGGCCGGCCAGGAGGAGGCCGGGGACGAGGCCGACGACGTACGCGCCGAGGAAGGCGTCCACGTCGAGCGTGGAGTAGCCACCGAGGCGGCGGTACATGAGCAGCAGCGGCGTGAACTGGTTACCGCCCCACCCGCACAGGAGCATCGCCGCCGCCACGACCCGCCAGGAGAACGTGCGGCGGGCAGCCGGCTGGGTTTCGAGCATGAAGGAGGAACTTTCGAGGTCGTGACGAGCAGGGGTGAAGGGTCAGTGCGGGGTGCCGTGGGTGGCTGTCAGGTGGGCCTCGAGGGCGGCGGCGAAGGCGGCGGTGTCGCCGGCACGCAGATGCTCACGGAGGGTCTCGTGCTCGCCCGCCAGCAGCGGCAGCCGCTCGGGACGCAGCCGCAGGGCCGAGATGCTCATGCGGCGCTGACGGTCGCCGAGGGTGGCGTAGAAGCGGCCGGCCAGCCGGTTGCCCGACGCCTCGACGATGCACCGGTGGAACGCCTCGTCCGCCTCGGCGAACCCGCCGACGTCGGCCGCCGCCGCGAGGTCGCGCTGCCGGGTCAGCAGGTCGCGCATCCGCTGGTCGTACTCGCCGGGCAGACCGTTCCTGGCGATGCGCTCGGCGGCGGAACGTTCCAGGGCGAGGCGCAACTCCAGCACATCGGCCGCCTCCCCCGGCGGCACCGGCACGACCACCGCGCCGCGCTTGGGATGCAACGCCAGCAGCTCCTCCGACTCCAGCCGCAGGAACGCTTCACGCACGGGCGTTCTGCTCACGCGTACGCGCTCGGCGATCTCCCCCTCACTGATGAGGCTGCCACCGGGCAGCTCGCCGGAGAGGATCAGCTCCTTCGTGACGGTGTACGCGGTGTGAGCAGCGGACGGCCGCTTGGCGGTTTCGGGCATATGTCCAAATTAGCAGGCTTGGATGCAAGCTTGTATCTATGATGCCGCCGCGCGGGAGAAGCGTTCGGCGAGGTGGGCGAAGGCGGCCTTCAGCTCGGGCGGCCCGACGACCTCGATGTCGGCGTCGAACCTGCCGAGCGCCGCCGCCAGCCCCGGCCACGACCACGAACCCAGGACGAGCCGGCACCGATCCGGCCCGAGCGCCTCGACCAGACCTTCGCGGGTGTACTGGGACACGACGTCGGCGGGCAGATCGAGAATCACCTCACCCCGGCACGGCCAGTCCGCCCCCGATGTGGGACCCGGGTCGGGGGCGCCGCGGAAGCGGGCGGCCACGAAGGCGGCCACGTCACCGCCGGGCAGCTCGCGCGGGGTGAAGCGGGGGCCGTTCGGGGTGCGCGGGGTGATGCGGTCGGCGCGGAACGTCCGCCAGTCGTCGCGGTCGAGGTCCCAGGCGACGAGATACCAGCGCCCGCCCCAGGCGACGAGATGATGCGGCTCCACCCGCCGCAGCACCTCCTCTTCGGCGGAGCGGTAGCCGAAGCGGAGGACCTCGTGGTCGTGGACGGCGGCGCTGACGGCCATGAGCACGCCGGTGTCCACAGTCGGGGCGGGCCGGTCGGCGGGGCGTCCGACGGCGGTGACGCGTACGGTGTCGATGCGGCGGCGCAGCCGGGACGGCATGACCTGCCGCACGGTGGTGAGCGCCCGCGCCGCGGCCTCCTCGATGCCCGCGCCGGCGGCGGTGGCGAGCTGGAGCGCGACGGCCACCGCCACCGCCTGCTCGTCGTCGAACAACAACGGCGGCAACTGCGCACCCGCCCCCAGCCGATAGCCGCCGTCGGGCCCCTTGAAGGTCACGATGGGATAGCCCAGCTCGCGCAGCCGGTCGACGTCGCGCCGGACGGTACGCGGGCTGACGTCCAGCCGCTCGGCCAGCAGCGCCCCCGGCCAGTCGCGGCGGGACTGCAGCAGGGAGAGCAGGGCCAGCAGGCGGGCGGAGGTCTTCTGCATGCCTGCCATGATGCCCGCAGTAGCGGCCACACCCTGTCCCCTTCTCCTGCCAGGATCAGCGGCGCTCCAGAAGCGGCCACGAACTGGCCGCAATCCCTGCGAGTGTTGCCGGTGCAGCGCCGATCTCGTACCCCCAGAAGGATGCTCATGGTCGTTCTCAGCACGCGGGCGCTCAACCGCGCCACGCTGGCCCGGCAGTCCCTGCTCGAACGGGCCGCCGTACCGGCCCTCGACGCGGTCGCGCACCTGTGCGGGCTGCAGGCGCAGGAGCCGCAGGAGCCGTTCGTGGGCCTCTGGTCGCGGTTGTCCCCGTTCCGCCCTGAGGCGCTGTCGGACCTGCTGACGGGACGGCAGGTCGTCCGCGTCCACCTCATGCGCAGGACCGTGCACCTCGTCACCGCCGAGGACGCCCTGGCCTGGCGGGCCCGCCATGACGCGATGCTGCGGCAGAAGGTGCTGACCACGTACCGGCGGGAGCTGGCCGGCGTCGACGTGGAGAAGCTGCGCGAAGCGGCCATCGAGATCATGGCGGACGGCGAGCCGCGCTCGATGGGCGAGATGGGACGCGCGCTCGCCGAGCGCTGGCCCGACCCCGGCCCGCGGCCGCTGGGCGAGCTGGCGATGGCCGCGCTGGTCCCGGTGGTGCAGCTGCCGCCGCGCGGGCTGTGGCGGACCACGGCGGGGGTGCGGAACGCGCTGCTGGAGTCGTGGCTGGGCAAGGAGATCGAGCCGCTGCCCGCCGACGGCTCCGACCTCGCGGGCCGGCAGCTCGTCCGTCGCTACCTCGCCGCCTACGGCCCCGCCGCCTCAGCTGATCTGCGCGCCTGGTGCGGCCTGACCGGGCTGCCTGCCGCGGTCGCCGCGGTGCGGGACGAGCTGGTCACGTTCAAGGACGAGCGCGGGCGATTGCTGCTCGACCTGCCGGACGCGCCGCTCCCCGACCCGGACACGCCCGCCCCCGTACGCTTCCTGCCCGCCTTCGACAACGCGATCCTCGGCTACGACGACCGTACGCGGATCATCGACGACGCCCACCGGAACCTGTCGGTCAGCGGAGCCCGCGTGGTCCTCGTGGACGGCCGGGTGTCCGCCACCTGGATCACCGCCCGCGATGCGGGCGCGGTGGTCGTCACCCCTCTGCGCGATCTCACGGCGGCCGAGCGGGCCGAGCTGGTCGAGGAGGGGCAGGCGCTGGCGTCGTTCCTGTCGGACGGCGAGACCGACGAGGTACGCCTCACCTGAACGCCGGGTACGTCATTTGTCGCGTCCCGCACCGGGCATCCGCCTGTGTCCCTGGACGCGGCGCCGCGCCTACCGTGGGTCCGTCGCGCCTACGGCAGGCGCGGTCCCGCCCCGGTCCGAGTCGAGGACGATGCTGATGGACGTCTCCTTCGCCACGATCTGGGAAGCCGTCGCCCGCAGGTTGCCCGGCGCGGTGGCGGTCCAGGAGCCGGGCCGGGAGGTGACGTACGCCGAGTTCGACGACCGGGCGGCGCGGCTGGCGGAGGCGCTGGTGAGGGCGGGGGTGGGACCTGGCGGCCGGGTGGCCTGCTATTTGCACAACGGGGCCGCTTACCTGGTGACCGTGTTCGCCGCGCTGAAGATCGGCGCGGTGCCGGTCAACGCCAACTACCGCTACACCGGTAAGGAGCTGTCGGGGCTGCTGACGGATGCCGACGCGGAGGCGATCGTGTTCAGCGGGTCGCTCGCCACCGGGGTCGAGGAGGCGGTCAGGACCGTGCCCACCCTGCGCCTGCTCGTACGGGTTGATCGCCCCGGCCGAGCGGCGGCGCACGAGCAGATACTCCTCGACGTTCCCGGCCGGATATCTGCCGGCTTGGACGACCTGATCGCGACCACGCCACCAAGACCGGCGGAGCCGCGCCCTGGCTCCGACCAGCTGTTCCTCTACACCGGCGGCACCACAGGCCGCCCCAAGGGGGTGGTGTGGCGGCTGGCGGATCTGCTGCACTCCCTGGCGGTCCCGGTCTTCGGCCCGCTCGGCGTACAGGGGCTGCCCGCCACGCTGGAGGAGGCCGTGGAGATCGCGGTGGCGGCGCGCAAGGACGGGCGAGCGCCGGTGACGCTCCCGGTCGCGCCGCTCATGCACGCCACCGGCCTGTTCAACGCGATGGGCGCCCTGCTGACCGGCGGCCGGGTGGTGACCACGCGGCCGGGCGGGCTCGACGCGCGGCACGTCTGGGAGACGGTGGCGGAGCGGCGCGTGCGTACGGTGATCGTGGCGGGCAACGCGGTCTGCGCCCCGCTGGTGGCCGAACTCCAGGCAGGACGGCCCTACGACCTGAGCTCGCTCACCTCCCTGATCAGCTCGGGCACCGCACTGAGCGACGACCTCAAACAGGTCCTCCACGAACGCGCCGACGTCACGATCTTCGACGCGATCGCCTCCAGCGAGGGCGGGCCGTTCGCCTTCGCGGTCACGTCGTCGGCCGCCGACCTGCCCGCCCGTTTCTTCCCCGTACCAGGCACCAAGGTCATCACCCCGGACGGCCGGCGGCTCACCCCGGGCAGCGACGAGACGGGCGTGCTCGCGTACGCGGGCCCGATGCCCCTCGGCTATCACGGCGACCCGGCCAGGACGGCGGCCACGTACCGCGTCATCGACGGCGTCCGCCATGCGATCCCCGGCGACCTGGCACGGCTGGAGGCGGACGGCGCGATCCGCTTCCTCGGCCGTGGCTCCTCCGTGATCAACACCGGCGGCGAGAAGGTCTACCCGCAGGAGGTCGAGACCGCCCTGCTCACCCACCCCGACGTGACCGACTGCGTGGTGGTGGGGCTGCCGGACGAGACGTGGGGCGAACGCGTCGCGGCGGTCGTGGCCACCACAAGCCCGACCCTGACCGAGGACGTTCTCCGCGCGTGGGCCCGAAAAGACCTGGCCGGCTACAAGGTCCCCCGCCACATCCTCCTCCGCCCCGCCCTCCCCCGCTCCCCGGCGGGCAAGCTGGAACTGGCCTGGGCCAGACGTGTCCTCACAGATCACGGACGTAGTGGTCGTACCAGGTGCCGTCCTCGTCCTGGCTCCGCCTGACGTACCGGAAGCCGGACCGCCGGGCGACGGCGATGGACGGGGCGTTCTCCGGCTCCGCCCGGATCAACGCCCGTGTCGCCCCTTCCGAGGCCGCGAACCGGCAGGCCAGGTGGACCGCGCGGGTGGCCAGGCCGCGTCCCCGCCACCGCGGATAGAGCCCGTAGGCGAGGTTCACCTGGTCATTGGGCAGCTCCTCCGTCCTGAAACGCACGTCCATGGTGCCCACCAGGTCTTGATGGCCGACGACGTGGATCCCGAAGGCGCGATGCGGGCCCTTGGCGGCCCACAGCTCCATGCAGCCCCGTATGTACTCCTCGGTGTCGGCCCGGTTGCTCGGCCCGCCGTTGAGCCACCGTACGAGCTGATCATCCTCACCGGCCAGATGCGCATCGAGATCGTCCAGGCACAGCGGGGAAAGGGTGACGACACCGTCGGACAGCGATGAGACGCCCATCTGTCGATGTGTAGCCGCCGATACCCGCATGAGCAACCGAATATCGGCTGGAACCGGCCGCTGACTGGCGGACGACGCCAGGGGGTGTGAAGTGCGCGCTGGGCTGGGTCGCCGCGCAACGCCGGACGCTACGGCGCCGCGGGCTCCCGCCTACCCTGCTCGTCCAGGGCGGGCGGCAGGCAGATCACCCGGCGCGCGATCGAGCGGTTCCTGCGCGAGATCCGATGACTTCGACGCCTTGGATACGCTTCCTCCCGGAACACGACGAGCGGGACGGGGCGGGACGGGGCGGGACGGGGAACGTGCGGCACGAGACTGACGGGGGGACGCGGGCGGCGTCCCTGCACGTGTTCGACATGGACGGCACGCTGCTCACCGGCTCTTCGGCCAGCCTGCAGATCGCCCGCCGGCTCGGCACGTACGACGACCTGGTCGAATTGGAGGCCAGGTTCGCGGCCGGCGAGATCGACACGCGGGGCTTCGCCGCCGCCATCCACGAGCTGTGGCGCGAGCTGACGCAGGCCGCCGTGGCCGAGGCGTTCGCGGCCAGCCCGTGGCTGAACGGCATCGAGCAGGTCTGCCGCGACATCCGCGAACGGGGCGAGCGTTCCGCCGTCATCACCATGTCGCCGGACTTCTTCGCCCGCCACCTGCTCGACCTGGGCTTCGACGAGGTGGTGGCGTCCCGGTTCCCGGCGCCGCCGTTCGCCGAACCGCTCGACCCCGCCGCCATCCTCACCCCGGCCGACAAGGTCGGCATCACCGAGGAGTTGCGGGTGCGCTTTGGTCTGCCGTACGAGCGGTGCGTCGCGTACGGCGACTCCATGTCGGACGCGCCGCTGTTCCGCCGCCTGACGAACACGGTCGCGGTGAACGCCGACCACCACCTCGCCGACCTGGCCGCGCTCAGCTACCGGGGCGGCGACCTGACGGAGGCGTACGAGCTGGGCCGTTCCCTCCTGACCCCTTGACACCCCGCGCCGCCCAGGCAGAAGCTCTATTTCAGAACATTGTTCTAAAATAGGGAGTGGCCATGGGCGACCTTGACGGGCGAGTCGCGATCGTCACCGGAGCCAGCAGGGGCATCGGAGCCGCGATCGCGGAGGCGTTCGGCGCGGCAGGCGCACAGGTGGCGGTCACCGCCCGCACCCTGGAAGAAGGCACCAGCCGCCTGCCGGGCACCCTCCGCGACACGGTCGGCCGCATCCGCGACGCCGGCGGCACCGCCGATCCCTTCGCCGCCGACCTCTCGATCCCCGACGACAGAACTCGTCTGGTGAAGCAGGTCCTCGACCGCTTCGGCAAGGCCGACATCCTGGTCAACAACGCCGCGGTCACGTTCTTCACCCCCGTCGCCGACTTCACCCCCCGCCGCATGGCGCTGATGTTCGAGGTCCAGGTCAACGCCCCGACCCACCTCGCCCAACTCGTCATCCCCGGCATGCGCGAACGCGGTCAGGGCTGGATACTCAACATCAGCTCGGTGGCCGCCCGCCACCCGTCCCTGCCTCCGGGCCCGATGGCCGGCCTGGGCGCCACCGTCTACGGCATGTGCAAAGCCGCCCTCGAACGCCTCACCACCGGCCTCGCCGCCGAACTGTACGCCGACAACATCGCCGTGAACTGCCTCTCCCCCACCCAGGTCGTCCCCACCCCCGGCACCGTCTTCCACGGCCTGACCACCGAAAACGACCCGAACGCCGAACCGCCGGAAGTGATGGCCACCGCCGCCCTGGCCCTGTGCCGCGCCCCGGCAGCCACGCTGTCGGGCCGCATCGCCTACTCCCAGGACCCACTCCCCTGAAGACCCAGCCGTTCGATTCCTACCGGGTCGATGACCAGCAAGCCGTTCTGCCGGCGGCAACGTCCAGGCGCTTGCATGAACAGCGGATCCTCCTGCTGCAGAATCCCGGCACCGCCGAATCGGTCTCCGTCAAGCAGCCGCCCGCCCCCAGGCAACGCCACCCCGCGCCGCTCCCCCACCCGCAGCGGTGTCGCGCCTTGCGGCCAGATCGGCACCATCCTGCCGCTCTCCGTGTCCACGTACAGGCACGCTTCGCCGCCGATCCACTTCACCCGTCCAGTGATCGGGACGGCGCCTTCTTCTCGAGTGCCGTGCACCAGAATCTGTGGATCCACACCGACCATGCAGACCGCATTCGGACAAGCTTTTGAGGAGACTTCGAGCGCAGAAGGCTCAGAGGTGCATCCCGCCAATAGAGCCACACCGACCAGCGTGACAGCGAGGGGGACCGACCTCATCGAGGCTCCGCAAGCTTGAAGAGTGACTGTTTTCCCTCTTCTCCCTGGCACTCACTGAAGCGAGTTACGTCCGGAGGGTGACGGCGTAGTGAACGACATCATAGGTTGCCAAGCGCGGTGGTGACCTTGGAGCATCTCCTTACCTACCGATGCAGGCGACGTTCCCGGGAGCGGCCCCATGATCACCGAAGATCTGTCCGAGCCGGAGATCGCCCTCTGGAAGGCGTATCCCGCGGCCCGCCCGGTGAACCTCTCCGGCTCCCCCGTCCGGGCGACGGTCATCGCCAGGCTGCTGCTCGGCGCCCTCGACGACCTTCCCGGGCAGACGCCGGGCCTGCGCCTGTCCGGGGCGCGGATCACGGGCCGGCTGGACCTGTCGTACGCCGAGGTACACCATCCGCTGAACCTGACCGACTGCGACTTCGAGGAGGCCCCTGTCCTCACCGGCGCCCGCACCGGCCTGGTGCGCCTCGCCGCCTGCCGCTTACCGGGGCTGCTGGCCGGGAACGCGGTGATCGGCGGCGGTCTGCGCCTGGAAGGGTGCCGGCTGGACGGCCCGCTCCAGCTCGGCGGAGCGCACGTCAACGGGGTGATTGAGCTCAGCGGCACGGCGATCCACGCCCACCCCGCCGTCGACGCCGCGGGCCTGATCATCGATCGGGACCTGTTGTGCGCGAACGCCGTCCTCGACGGCGAGTCCCACCTCGCGGGCGCCAGGATCTCCGGGACGATGATCCTCGACGGCACGCAGGTCGGCTCCTCGGACGGCCGCAGCCTCACGGCCGACGGCATCGTCATCGACGGCGGGTTGTCCTGCGGCCGCGGCTTCCGCTCGTACGGCGAGCTGAGTGTCCAGGATGCCCGGGTGGGACGGAAATGCGCGTTCAGCGGCGCCCGGCTCTCCAACCCGTCCGGCATCGCCCTCAACGCGGAACGGCTCTCCGTCGAGGGCGGGCTGCACATCGACGAGGGCTTCACCGCCGAAGGCGAGGTCCTCCTGCGCGGGGCGCGCGTGACCGGCCAGCTCTCCCTGGCCCATGCGACCCTCGTCCACCCCGGTGGGCGCGCGCTCAACGGGCCGCTGATGGAGATCGGCAGCGGGCTGCGGGCGACGCCGGGGTTCGTGGCGGACGGAGTGGTCTTCCTGGACTCGACGCAGGTCCGCGGGTCGCTCAACCTCGACGGCGGGCGGCTGTCCAACCCGGAGGCGACGGCGCTCTCGCTGCGCCGGCTCGGGGTGACCGGCAGGTTCAGCTGCGGCGAGGGGTTCCGCGCCGACGGGGAGATCGTCCTCATCGACGCCAAGGTCGAGGGGATCATGGAGTTCCACGGCGCCGTCCTCAGCAATCCCGGGGCGCGGGTGCTGAGCCTGTGGGAGGTGAGCGTGGGCGGTGGCGTCGACTGCTGCGAAGGCTTCACCGCCCAAGGCGGCGTGTCCATCAGGGACTCCCAGATCGCGGGCGCGCTCTGCTTCGCGCACGCCACCATCGACGGTGATCTTCAGGTACGCCGTGTCCAGGCGGCCGCGCTGAAGATCGGACCGGAGACCGCGCTCCTCGGCGCCGTCGACCTCCGCAACACCCGGGTCGGCGTGCTCGACGACGTCCCCGGCCGCTGGCCCGCCCGGCTCCAGCTGAACGGCTTCACCTACGACAACCTGGAGCACGTCCTGCCCGTCCAGGAGCGGCTCGACTGGCTGGCCAAGGAGGACTACCTGCCGCAACCGTACGAGCAGCTGGCCACCGTCTACCGGCGCCACGGCCACGACGAGGCCGCCCGCGACGTGCTGCTGGAGGGACAGCGGCGCCGCCGCGCGGGCCAGCGCCTCGCCGCCCGGCTCTGGAGCTACCTGCAGGACTGGACCGTCGGCTACGGCTACCGCCCCCTCCGCGCCGCCCTCTGGCTCGCCGCCCTCCTCCTCATCGGTACGTTCGTCTTCGCCACCGACCACCCACCGGCCTTCAAACCCGGCGAAGCGCCCCCGTTCAACGCCTTCCTCTACACCCTGGACCTGCTCCTCCCGGTCATCAGCTTCGGCCAGGAGAACGCCTTCGGCCCCCACGGCACCCAGCAGTGGCTCGCCGCCACGATGATCGCCGCGGGCTGGCTGCTCGCGACGACCATCCTGGCCGGCCTCACCCGCGCCTTCTCCCGCCGCTGAGCCCTCGCAGTGAGGTGGACTGTACGTGCGATTCGCCATTGCCTACCGCGAACGCGAATTCCGGCTGTGGAGTTACGTCCCTTCGCACTCCAGGCTCCTGCTACGCAGTGGCCGGGAGACTTCCGGCACCACGCGCATCGACATCGCGTTCGGCGACGTCTCGGCCGTGAGCCTGCCCGTCCTGATGGACGGCCTCACCGTCGAGCAGCCGGATGCGCAGGCGACGCACGACGTGGCCGAGCGACTCGGACCTCGCGCGCAGCTCGATGATCTGCTGATCCTGCGCGGACACGGCTATCACGGATACGTCCTGGCGAGCCTGGTGGAGGTAGATGAGTCCGACCGTCCTCTTTGGGAGCCGGACAAGTGGGGGATCTGCTCGCCCGGCTGAAACCCGCTGCGCACCCGGGCGGTCTGCGATCAGTCGAAGGCGCACAGCCCGTTGAACTCCCTGATGTCCGTGTTGATGTCGGTGATCACCTGGTTGGGGTCGGCGTCGACCATGCCGGTCAGGCGGAAGCCCAGCTCCTGGAACTCCGCGGCCAGCCGTCTGATCTTCGCCGCGACCACTCCCTGCGCGCTGAGCCCCGCGCCCATCAGGTCGCGGTACGTCTGCTGAGCCGCGGCCGCCTGGCCGCTGCCGCTGGTGCCGGCGTCCCTGCGGTACGCGTTCAGCGCCGTAGCCGCCTCGTCACAGCCGGCGGGCCGGACCTCCGGCAGCGGCGGAGGGGAGTTTCGGGCCGAGGGCGTGCGTTCCGGTGATCGGGACGTGCTGCGCTCAGACGATGAGTCCCCCGGCGAAGAGTCCTCAGGCGAAGGCGATGGGGAGGGCCGGGCGTCTTCCCGGTCCGGCGAGGACGGCTCCGGGGACGGGCTCGAGACCGCGGACGGAGTGGAGACCACCGCGCCGGGCCCCGTTGCGGGCGGCCTCAGGTAGGTGAAGAGCGCCACCACGGCTGCGAGCGAACCCGCCACGGCGCTCACCGCCGTCCAGTTCAGCCGCGAACCCGCTCCCTCGCCGCGCGCTGATCCACTCCCCATGGCCCCATCGTGGCGGACCCGCCCAGCCCGGTCCAGGACACCACCGGCCTTCCCTATCGTGGTTCGACGCGCATGAGCAGCCGTCTCGGGTGCAGGGTGATGCCGATCTTGGTCCTGGTGTCGGTGCCTGGGGCAGGGACCAGGCGCCAGCGGCAGGTGAGCGTGGCCAGGATGATGGCCAGTTCGGTCAGTGCGACGTGATCCCCGGGCACTGCCGGTTGCCGACGCCGAAGGGGATCATCGCCGTTCTCGGTACGCCGGCGGCTCGGCCGGGTGTCCAGCGGTCGGGGTCGAAGGTCAAGGGCCAGGGGAAGGATGGCGGGTCACGCTGCATCGCGTACGGGCTGTAGGCGATGTCGGCCTGCGCCGGGATGCCGTACGCGCCCAAACGACCGCTACCTGCGTCTTTACACCAACCCACCCGACGACATCGCCGCCGACTACGTCGAAGACCTATGACCGCGAGACCTGGTCACGCCTCAACACGACGGGCAGCGTAGCCATCCGCCCAGTCGACGATCCGGTCGGCGAGTCCTATGACGGCAGCCGCGACGCCGGGAGCGCCTGGACCACCGGCTGCGTCGATGACTCTGAGTGTGGGCCGAGTATGGAACACCGCTTGGCCTGGCGTCGGTTCGACCAAGCTGTACCACTACCACATCGCCATGGTGGTGGCGCGCTCCGCGCCGGCTGCTGATCCAACTCAACCGCCACCAGATCTCGGCCCGCCGGGGCGCGATCATCCGTCACGGCCGCCATCGCCAGCGCCGTTGCGTTGCTTCCTGAACTTCCCGGTGGCGCCTACGACCCCGTAGCCGATACTCGGGCTCGACGGTTCAGGAGTCGCGGCGGCCATTCCTTCGCGGCGCGATGAAGACGGCCCAGGCGGCCACACCCAGGCCCGGACCGATGGACGAACCTAGCGCGACACCGTAAGCGAGGTTGTCGAAAAAGCCCCCGACGACGACGCCGACGAGGACGCCGAAGGCAGCGCCGAAGGCGATCCAGATCCCAAGATTCGCCCAGATCCCTAGACCTCCGGCGGGCGGGGGCGTGTTGTTGCTCGTCATTGCATCTCTCCTAAGGACGCGTGGACAGGGCTGACAATCTGGCGGCCCATCACGGCGGATGTTGGTGTTCACGTCGTCCGGTGTCCGGAGCGGCCGAGTGCCCGCCGCGCCTACGCCGTGGCACGGCGTATGAGCCTGTACCCGCCGACCGCGAACGCGGCGGCCACCAGGACCGGCCAGCCGGCGAGCAGCGCCGTGGGGGACTGGTCGAGCAACCAGCGGCCGATCGCGTGCCATTGCCGGGTCCACGTGATCAGCGCGGCGGCCAGCCCAAGCGCCGTGAACGCCAGGGTGAGGCAGGCGATGACGCCGGTGGTGCCCCAGCGCAGGTACAACGTGCCGAGCAGGATCCCGAGGTGGGTCACGACCAGCATGGGTACCGCGTACCCGAGCAGGAGCAGCACCGGGTGGGCGTCATCCATGAACGGCAGGCTGAAGAAGCGCATCCCCACCCCCCAGTAGCCGGTGGTCTGTTCCACGGCGCGCAGCAGGCAGAGCACCAGCGCGTAGAGCACCGACTGGACGACCGCGAGCAGCGACCAGGCCAGGTAGAACTCCCGGCGGGTCACGGTCATGCCCAGCGCGTACGGGAAGATCTGGGTGACCGAGACGGCGGCCATCCCGATTGCGACGCCGCACAGGCTGACCAGGCCGCCGGTGTTCGTCACGCCGTCGCCCAGGTCGTAGTTCGCCATGAAGGTCAACAGGTTGATGCCGAACACGACGGCCGTCATGCCCCACGTCCAGCCCAGGATCTGCGGCCAGGCCGGCATCTGGAGACGGGTCACCTGACGGATGCGGTTCATCGGGTGGCCTCCCGGCCCGCCGCCGCCGTTGTCGTCGGCGGTACGGTCAGGCGGACCACGAGTTGCTGCAACGACAGCGGCTCCAGCTCGACGTTCAGCGTCTGCGCGTGCGCCTTCGCGTGCGGTCCGAGCCCGCCGAGGATGGTCGACCGGACCAGGCCGCTCAACCGCTCGCGGTGCAACTCGGTGCGTCCGGCGGCGAACCCGTCCACGGCCTCCGCCCGTCCGGTGGCCGCCACCGCCCGCCCGCGCAGGTCGTCGGCGTCCTCATCGAGCAGCAGCCGGCCACGGTCGATGAGCAGCACCCGCTCGACCAGATCGCTCACCTCGTCGATGAGGTGGGTGGACAGCACCACGGTGCGGGGATGCCCGGCGTAGTCGGCGAGCAGGCGGTCGTAGAAAAGCTGCCGGGCGGCCGGGTCGAGCCCGAGGTACGGCTCGTCGAAGAACGTCAAGGGCGCCCGCGCGGCCAGCCCGACGGTCACGCCGAGGGCCGACAGCATGCCCCGCGAGAGCCTGCGGACCAGCCGCCCGGCCGGTAGCTGGAAGTCCGCGGCGAGGCCGTGCGCGAACGTGTCGTCCCAGTTCGCAAACAGCCGGCGTGCGGTGCGAAAGACGTGGCGCACGGTGTAGACGTGGGGGTAGCGCTGGCTCTCCCGGACGAAACAGACCTTCGACAGGACGGCCGGGTTCTCCACCGGTGGCGCGTCGAAGACCGACACGTTCCCCGACGACGCGAACGCCTGCCCGGTGAGGATCTGCATCAGGGTGGTCTTGCCCGCCCCGTTGCGCCCGAGCAGGCCGTAGATCGTGTGCTCGGCCAGCGCGAAGCTCACGTCGTCGAGCGCCGTGACGTCACCAAAGCGCTTGGTCACCCCGTGTGCGGTTACCACCGCCGTCATCCCAGGTCCCTCCCGACAACCGCACCAAATGAATCGATCATCTTCATCAGCTCGTCGTGGCCGATGCCGAGCTTGCGCGCCTCGGCGAGCAGGGGTTCCACGTACTGTTCGGTGAACCGTTCCCGTCGCCGCTCGCGCAGCCTGGCCCGGGCGCCACCGGCGACGAACATGCCGATGCCGCGTCGCTTGTAGAGCGTTCCCTCCGACACGAGCTGGTTGACGCCCTTGGCTGCGGTGGCCGGGTTGATCCGGTGAAAGGCGGCAAGCTCGTTGGTGGAGGGGACCTGGGCCTCCTCCGCCAGCGACCCGTCGATGATCGAGTTCTCGATCAGCTCGGCGATCTGAAGGAAGATCGGTCGGTCGTCGTCCATTGCTGGCTTAGCCGCCCAACTGGTTAGCTACATGTGTAAGCAACCATGCAACCTTGCGCTGCGGCTGTCAAGCCACCCGGGCGTCCCGCAACCTCAGCCGCCGGCGGCGCCGGGACCCCCGTTTCCCGCTCAGGAAAGGCCAGCCGGGGATGCATGGGCAGCGTCGTCTCGACGCAAGTGGCCATCTCGAAGTCCATGCCGCGCAACACACGCAGTTCCTTGTACGACTTCTCCAGGCCTGCACGCCTGCCAGGGGCGCGCACGCCCTACCACGATCATGAAGCTAGTCCGGGTTGCCCGCCTCCGGAGCTTGCGCAGCGCCGCCGAGCGAAAGGCGTTTGGCCACGTCCAGGCGGACCTCGCCGTAGGGCTGGACGTGCTGCCAAAACAGCGGGGTCAGCCCGCGCTGGTCGGCGGGCCCCAGCAGCTGAGCCCATTGGGGGTCGGCCAGGACGTCCTGCAGCATGAGGGTGTTGATGTACACGAGCGCGGCCTGCGAGCTGCGCAGGCACAACACGCTCATCTCCAGCTCCTCACGCCGATTGGTGGCGATGTCACCGCCCTTGCCGTAGAAGATCACCGAATTCGCTCCGTTGGAGGACTCCACCACGTTGAGCCCCTCCTGGATCTCCCGCTGCAGCTCACGCAGCCGCAGATAGCGGGCCACGAAGATGGTCTTCTGCGCACGGCCGACCTCCAGCATGGCCTGGTAGGTCGGATGGGAGGCGGACTCGGTGAACCGGCGCAAGATGGCCTCGGTGGAGGCGGTTCCCTGCTTGATCGCGGTCGCGTATTTGATCATCTGGTCATAGTTCTGCTCGATCAGGTCCCAGCGGATCGGCCGGGTCATCGCCGACATCAGCCGCGGATACAGATCGCTCTCGCCGCTCTCCACCCGGTACAGCTTGACCTTGTTGATCTGCTTGATGCGCGGCAGCAGGTCAAAGCCCAGGAGCCGGGTCACGCCGAACCCGATTTCGGTCTGGCCATGGGAGTCGACATAGTTGCCCTCGACCTTCATGGTGATGCCGGCCGTGCCGGACCGTGCCCTCGATCATCGCGTGCACCTCCGAAGCCGAGGCGCGCAGGGTCTGGGAGTGCACCACCATGGACCCGCGCTCGATGTGCCAGTAGATGAGGATGCCGCGGCCTCCATACCTGGAGTGCCACTCGGTGAAAATATTCTGATCGTAGGCGCGCACGTGCGTGGAGTCGGAGGCGACCGTGGTCGTCCCCTCGCCCCACAGCGCCACGTCCCGGGCAGTGAAGGTGGCGTTCGCGATGTCGGTGGCGACCTGCGGGGTCAAATAGCGGCGGCCCACCTCGTTCTTGATCCGGCGCAGGTTCCGCGGCTCATCCGCCGGGCCGAGCTTCGTCAGCTTGATCGCGCCGGACTTGCGCTCGGAGATCGCCAGCCAGTCCAGCTTCGGCAGCGCGGTGTCGAGCGCCTCCAGGTCGGCGCGCATCTCGGCCTTCAACTCGGCGGTGAAGTCGGCCGGGTCCAGCGGCTTGCGCAGCTCGGCGTAGTTCTCCACGCGGCGGGCGGCGAAATCCTTGGGCAGGTCCTCCTCCGGGTCGCGGAAGGAATGGGCGCCGACCACCCAGATCTCCTTGCTCCGCAGGGCCTCGCGCAGCGCCTGGAAGGTGACGATCTCATCCACCATCCGCACCACCCGCCGGCGCCCGCGCTTGTCGTTCTTGAACACCAGGTCCTCCCACTCACCAGCGGTGCCGCGGTGCTCGGGCACCACCTCGCCGCGCGGGTGGTAGGTGGTGTTGCCCGCCTTGGCGTAGCGGCGGATCAACTTCAGCGCCTCGATCACCGGCTGGAAGGCGGTGTTGTTGCTCTTGAACTCCAGGGTGTCCAGCAGCGCGATCAGGCCGCGCCGGTAGTGGTTGGTGTAGGAGGCGCGCAGCGTGGTCTGCACCGTGATTCGGTAGGCGGGGCCCTTGGTCTTGAACTCGTGCACCAGATCCCGCAGCGTCTGCTCGCCGCCGCTGACAGCCGGGAAGATGACCTGGCGGACCGAATCGTCGGGCTGGCCGAGCGCGGCGTCGGCGACCTTGAACAGGATGTTCTCCTTGCCGGTCACCCGCTTGAACGCGTTGATCAGCTCCTTGGTCACCTTGCTGTCGGCCCGCGCCTTGATCCGATGCACGGTGGCGATCAACAGTTCCACTAGCGCGTCGGTGATCTCCCGCTCCCGCTCCTGGACCAGCGCAGCAAGCAGCAGGACCGTCAGTTCGCGCAGATGTGTGCGCATGTGGGAGGGCGCTTCCACCGCCGCCCGGGCCCGCCAGGCGGCCAGCACCTTGGACGCCACGTCGGCGAACAACTCGGGCGGCAGTCCGATCGAGCGCGCCGCCGCCAGCTTGCGGATCTCGGTCATCATCGACTCCAGGCTCACGTTGCCCGGCGCGGACTTGATCAACGCCAGGAGGCCGGATTCGATGTCGTCATCGTCCTCGGCAGGTGCCTCACCCATAGTTTCCTGACGGTCACTGGCCCCCTCGTTCACCGCGCGGCTCGCATCTTCGATGCCGACCAGCGCATAGATCCGCTGCGTGGTCTCGGGACTCAACCGGGAGGCGATCCGCACCAACCAGGCGACCTCCGCGTTGCGCAGGGCCGAGGCCACGATCCGGGAGATCCGTCCAGGCGCCGGCGGTTCGATCCGCTCCTCGCGCAGGTGCTTGAGCAACTCCTCCCGAACCCGTTCAGGCCGTCGCTCGGCGTGCGCGACCTCCTCGGCCAGCCACACCGCCCGCTTCGTTGCGTCCTCGGTCGTGCAGGTGTGAAAGCCCAGGTGCGTACGGATTTGACTGCGGTGGTACTCGATCGTGGAGCCGGACCACTCATAAAAGCCGAGCTCCGAGGCAGCAATCTGGACCTGCTTGGCCACGTGCTGTCTTGTGAAGCTCTCCTCCACCGCCGGCAGGGCCACCTCTGGTGGGACGGTTGGTGGGACGGTGCGGCCAGAGCCCACCGCGCGATGGGCCTGCCGGCGGTAGCCGTCTGTCATGGCGGAGGCCAGGGCAGGACGCGGCCCAGGAACCAGTTGCCGGGAGCGTTGACGTCGTGACTGGTCAGGTATTCGCCGATGCTGCGGGGGAACTCGTCGCGGGCGAGGTAACCGCTGCCGTCGCGGTCGAGGTGCCCGAAGGCGTCGAGCACCTCCTCCTTGTCCAGCGTGGGAAGGTCGCCGCGTAGAGCGCGACGAACTCCTCCTGGGAGAGCCTGCCGTCGCGGTCGGCGTCCCCCGCCATGACGAACGCGTCCACCGCCATCCCCAGCGAACAGGCGTAACCGTCTCTCAGTAGTTATTCAGTTACCTTCAGTATCAACGTGCATCCGGTACGTCACACTCCGTACTAGTTGACGACAAAAAATCACTCTTGTCGCTTGATCTTGCAAAAGATACGCTTCTCCCGTTTGTCAAAGAGCTCCAGAGCTGCACGAGCCAGGTTGCACCCTGCCGGGTGGGTGGAGCGACGTTCGGCGCCCGCTGTGGTGTTCCTCGTTGTGGTTCGGAGTGTGACAACTCATGCGCAGGTTGTTTTCGCGTGCCATCTTCTCCCGTTCTGCGGCCCTTCTGCTTGTCGCCGCCCTGCCGGGGTTGCTGTCACTGGCAGCGGTTCCCGTGTCCGCGCAGACCGTTCGGGAAGGAGCGGTGAGCGTCGAGCAGGGCAGCGTTGTGACACCGGTGCAGCAGCTGGGCTCGGCAGGGGTCTTACCGAGCTTGACGGTCGCGTCTGGCTCTGCGGTGTCGGACGACGGTGGCGACCCGCCCGTGAAGGGCGCTCTGCCGCGAGATGGCGGGGCGTGGCCGCGTACGGCATTGCAGGACGAGTCCGGGTCCGGCCTGCCCGCGGGCACTCGCCGTGCCGAGCAGAAGGACCGGGCGACCGCGGCGAGCACCTTCCCGCTGATCTACGACGTGTATCCCGTCGCGGGATCGTTGGTAGGAACGACGACTCCGCTGCTCACCGTGCGGGCCGAGCGGGTCGGCGTGCCGACGGATCCGTTCAGCGAGTTGCGGTTCACCTACCACATCTGCGAGGTCCCGGAAGAGGACGAGGACGACACCGGCGCTTCCGACCCGACGCCGCCGTGCTGGAACTCCGGAGCTCTACCGGGCGCGGAGACCTGGCAGGTGCCGGCGAATCGGCTGGAGTGGGGCAAGCAGTACAACTGGTGGGTCCGCGTCGTTGACTCCGAGAGCAAGGCGGTCGACACCAGCGACAAGCAGTTGATCGCCATCAGGCCCGCGCAGCCGGTCAACGGCTCGCATCTGGGCGAACGCATCGGAGATCAGGAAGAGTTCTCCCTGGTCAACGGCAACTACACCACCACGGCGGTGGACGCGCGGGTACAGGTGGCCGGTCCCGCCCTTGCGGTGGTCCGCACATACAACAGCTCCGACGCGCGCACCAACGGGATCTTCGGGGCGGGTTGGTCGACCGCCTGGGACATGAAGGTCATGGCCGAGCGGTCGGGAACGGCCGTGACCGGCCTGCTGGTGACCTACGCCAGCGGCCGCCGGGTCCGGTTCGCGGCCAAGGGCGACGGCACCTACCAGCCGCCTCCCGGCATGAAGGACGCGCTGGCAGACGTGGACAGCGGCGGATGGCGGCTGAAGGACACCACCTCGACGATCTACGTCTTCAACGCCGACGGCCGGCTGGTCAGGCTGGAGGACAACCGCGGGCGCGCGCAGACGCTGAACTACAACACCGACGGCACCTTCGACACGGTGACCGGAGCCGGCGGCAGGAAACTGCACCTGACCTGGAACGGCCCGCGCGTCGCCACGGTGTCCACGGACCCGGTCAACGGCGAACCCCAGACGTGGACCTATGGCTACACCGGCGACAACCTCACCTCGGTGTGCACGCCGCTGGCCGCGCCGAACTGCACCGCCTACACCTACGAGGACGGCTCCCGCTACAAGGGCCTGGTGCTCGACTCCGAGCCGGTGGGCTACTGGCGGCTGGGAGACGCACCGAACAGCCCGGCCGAGAACCTCGGCAGCGACGGCGGCACCGGCCAGTACACGAAGGTGACGGTCGGCCAGCCGGGGGCGTTGGAGGGCAGCACCGACACCGCCGGCGGCTTCACCCAGTCCACGATGATGCTGCCCCTCAACCTGCTGGATCACCTGCGCGATCAGGTTACGATCGAGGGCTGGATCAAGACGACCAAGCCCGGCGTGATCTTCTCCGAAGACGACTTCGGCGGCGGGCTCGGCGGGACGAGGCCAGTCCTCTACGTCGGGACGGACGGGCGGCTACGCGGGCAACTGGGTGAGCTGGTCAGTGGCGGATACAAGCCAGTCACATCCGCAAATGCCGTCAACGACGACCAATGGCACCACGTGGTGCTCACAGTGGCGGGTGAGAAGCAGCGTCTCTACCTGGACGGTCAACTGGCCGGCGAGCTGACCGGTGCCGTCTTCGGCGACAGGCGCCCGTACGCCTTCGTGGGCAGCGGCGATCGCGCCAGTTCGTGGTCCGATGTCCCCGGCGGCACCACCACCAGAGGCGCCTGGCCGTTCCAGGGCACGATCGACGAGTTCGCGGTGTACGCAAAGCCGCTGACGGACACCGAGGTGCAATCCCACTGGGCCGCCCGAACCAAGGTCGGCCACGAGCTCTCCCAGGTGACGCTGCCTTCCGGCCGGATCTGGGCGAAGAACACCTACGACTCGGCGACCGACCGCCTCCTGACGCACACCGATCGGCACGGCGGCCTGTGGAAACTGAGTGATTCCACCATCGATTGGGTCAAGGGTCTCTACACGTTCACCTTGACCGATCCGCGCGGCGGCGCCCTGGACTACGCCTACGACTCGCTGCGCGATGAGCAGCCGGCGTACGTGACCGACCAGGCCGGCGCCCAGACCACCTTCGAGTACGACACCGGCGGTTTCTCCATCAAGACCACCGACCCGAACGGCAACGTGTTCCGGCGGTGGAACGACAAGCACGGTTATGTGATCAAGGAGAAGTCCTGCCGTAAGACCGGCGACTGCCAATTCACCCACCACGACTACTACACCAACGAGGACGACGACCTCGACCCGCGCAACGGCCGCCGGGTGGCGTTCCGCGATGCCCGCTCGCCTGACGCGACCAGCGACACGTACGCCACCACGTGGGAGTACAACGCGTCCGGCCAGCAGACCAAGCAGACCACCCCGGCCACGTCCGACTTCCCCGACGGCCGCTCCACCACGATCGCCTACACCGACGGCGGCGAACCCGCCGTCGGTGGCGGCACCACTCCCCCTGGCCTGGCCAAGACCCTCACCGACGCCGAGGGCAACGTCACCGAGTTCCGTTACGACGAAGCCGGCGACCTGGCCGAACGGAGCGACCCGTCCGGGCTGGTCACCAGGTTCACGTACGACGAACTGGGCCGTCTCACCGCCCAGACCACGATCTCCGACGCCGAACCCGACGGGGTCACGACCACCTTCACCTACGACGCCATCGGCCGGCCCGCCACCGCCACGACGCCCGGCGTGAAGAACGAGATCACCGGCATCACGCACACCGCCGAGACGAGCTACGCCTACGACGCCGACGGCAACACGCTCACCGTGATCGTCAAGGACCTGACCGGCGGCGACGCAGAACGCACCATCACCTACACCTACGACGACCACGGTCATCAAAAGACCATGACCGACCCCGAGGGCGGGGTGGTCACCACGACGTGGGACGCGTTCGGCCAGCAGGAGACCATCACCGATCAGCTCGGCTCGGTGTTCGGCTACACCTACACGCCGCGCGGCGAACTGGCCACCGAATCTCTGCAGAACTGGACCGGCAGCCCGGTCGACCCGCAGCCGGCCACGAAGATCGTCCTGAACTCCTATTCCTATGATCCCGGCGGGCGGCTGGTCGCCCAGACCGACGCGATGCGCCGCAAGACGACCTACACCTATTACGGCGACAACCTGCTGTCACAGGTGATCGCCGACGACGCCAAGGTCAACCCTGGTCTCACGACCAAGGACGTCATCCTCGAGAGCAACACCTACGACAAGGCGGGCAACCTCGTCAGCCGGGTGACCGGCGGCGGGACGGTCACCACCTCGTACTCCTACGACGCCGCCAACCGGCTCACCTCGGCCACGCTCGATCCGGACAAGCTGGCCCGCAAGACGGTCTTCGCGTACAACGCCAACGATCAGACCATCAAGGAGACCCGTACGGGAGCGGCCGGGGGAACCCGGCAGGAGATCACCACATACGCCTACAACGCGGCGGGCATCCTGACCCGTCAGACCGTCGAGAACGGCGATCAGGACCTGACCACCACCTGGGAGGTGGACGACCGCGGTCTGATCACCGCGACCACCGACCCGCGAGGCAACGCCGACGGCGCCTCCGCCGCCGACTACACCACCACGACCGGCTACGACCCGCTCGGCCGCGCGGTCGAGGTCAAGGCGCCCAGCGTCACGATCGAAAAGGCCGGCACGGCCGAGCAGAGCCGCCCCACGATCCGGATCGGCTACAACGCCGCGGGAGAGCGCACCCACGTCATCGACGCGGAAGGGCGCCTGTCCACCTCGGGCTTCGACCGCATGGGCCGTCTGACGTCCGTGACGGGCATGCCGTACACGCCGCCCGGCGGCACCCAGCTGGTCCCGAAGACGAGCTACGCCTACGATGCCGCCGGACGACGGATCACGGTCACGAACGCCCGCGGGCAGACCTCGACGACGGAGTACGACGCGCTCGGCAACCCGGTCAGGGTGACCGATCCGCCCGCGGCAGCAGGACAGCCGGCCGGGCAATGGATCTCGGAATACGACCTGCTCGGTGAGCAGCTCGCCACGGTCGACCCCACCGGCGCCCGCGTCCAGGCCACCTACGACGACCTGGGCCGCCAAATCACGCATACGGTGCTCGAACGCAAACCCGCGAGCGCCGCGTACGTCACCGAGCTGCACTACAACGACGCCGGCTACCTCACCCGGCAGGTCCAGCCGGGCGGTAAGACCACCGTCTACACGCCCAACGCGGCCGGCGAGCCGGAAAAGGTCACCGACCCGGCGCAGGACAGCGTCACCTATGCCTATGACCTGGCCGGACGAACGGTCAAAACCACCAACCCGCTCGGCAACGCCACGGTCGGCGACTACGACCTGGCCGGCCGGCTCACCACCGTCAAGAACCTGGACGGCACGGGAACCCCGGTCCGGACCATCGGCATGGGCTACGACGCCGCCGGCAACCTCATCCGCTCCACCTCCGGCGAGGGCCACGTCACCCACCGCCGCTACGACGCCACCAACCTGCTCTTGGAACTGATCGAGCCGGTCTCCGACAGCACGTCGATCACCACGAGCTTCGGCTACGACGCCACCGGCGCCCGCACCCGCGTCACCGACGGCCGCGGCAACGCCACCTGGACCGGCTACAACACCCTCGGCCTCATCGAGACCCTGACCGAGCCGGCCACCACCTCCCACCCCGACCTGGACGACCGCACCTGGACGCACGTCTACGACGCCAGCGGCAACGAGACCGCGCTGATTCAGCCCGGCGGCGTCCGCCATGACAAGCAGTATGACAACCTCAACCGCCTGACCAAGATCAGCACCTCCGGGGCGGGCATCGTCGCCGACGACAAGACCTACACCTACGACCTGGCCGACCGCCCCACGTCGGTGAGCGATCAGCGGCTGGAATACAACGATCGCAGCCTGCTCACCAAGCTCACCCCGCCGACCGGAACCCCCACCACCTACGCCTACGACTCCCTCGGCAACCCGACACAGCGCGCCGACGTCACCGGCACCACCACCTACACCTGGGACGCCGACAACCGCCTCAAAACCGTCACCGACCCGGTCAGCGGCCGCACCAACACCTACGACTACGACCGCGCCGACCGGCTCACCACGATCACCTCGGCCAACCCCGCCAACACTCAGGTCTTCACCTACGACGCCCTGGATCGACCGCTGACCCACACCCTGAAGGACAGCGGCGGCGGCCGGCTCGCCAAGATCGCCTACGGCTGGGACAAGGACGACAACCTCACCTCCAAGACCACCGAAGGCCTGGCCGGAGCCGGCAGCAACACCTACGGCTACGACCACGCCGGCCGCCTCACCTCCTGGACCGGCCCCGACGGCACCACCACCACCTACGAGTGGGACGCCGCAGGCAACCGCACCAGGGCCGGCGACAAGACTTACACCTACGACGAACGCAACCGCCTGATCGAAGGTGACGGCAACACTTACACGTACACACCGCGCGGCACCCTGGCCACGCAGACCAAGAACGGCGTCACCCGCAACCTCACCTTCGACGCCTTCGACCGGCTCATCAACGACGGCGACGCCTCCTACACCTACGACGCCTTCGACCGCATGGCCACCCGCCAGAAGAGCGGCTCCACAGAGCAGCGGTTCGCCTACGCCGGCACGGACAACGACGTCATCGCCGTCACCGGCCAGGACGGCGCCGTCCAGGCCAGCTACGGCCGTGACCCCCTCGGCAACCTGACCAGCGTCAAGGAAGGCATCGCCCCCGCCGCCGGCGCCTTCACCGACCTTCACAACGACCTGGTCGGCACCTTCACCGCTACCACCCTGTCCAGCACCACCACCTACAACCCTTTCGGCGAAGTCACCGCCCAGACCGGCAGCAAACCCGCCCTCGGTTACCAGAGCGAATACACCGACCCCGACACGGGCAACGTCAACATGCACGCCCGCTGGTACCAGCCCGGCACCGGAAACTTCACCAGTCGCGACACCTGGGACATCGCCCCCTCCCCATCCATTCTCGGCAACCGCTACTCCTATGGAGCAGGAAGTCCACTTCTCTATCAGGACCCGACTGGACACGCCCCGAATCCACGTTGCTACAGAGCTGCCTCGATTCCCATAGTCGGTGTCCCGCTCGCCACCATCTGTGACGTCTTCACCGACGCCAGGCCAACCGCCAGCGATGACGTCTGTAAGGACAAGTACGGCAGGACCGCCGCCTGTAACCCGCCCCCGCCACCTGACAAGTGTGCCGAGTTCAGCAACAAGTGCCCCGCCAAACCGTCCACGAACGGAAACGAACCGTCCACGAACGGAAAGAAGAAGAACCCGAAGACACCCGATCGCCCGTCCTCCGAACCTCAGCCGACGAATCCCCCACGTCCGAAGAACCCTACGGATCCCAAGAAGGTCAAAGACAAGGAGGATCCGTGTGAGATCTTCTGCTGGGGACGGTATTTTCCCGGGAAGAACTGCGGCAAGAAATGCATGGTCGACGGCCACGGCCCGCTGGCACCGGAGGACGACTGCCGCATAGGCGAGCCGTGCTGGTGGCTGCTGCCCGCGACGGTGGCGGCCACGGGACTCTTCGAGGCGGGCACCTTCGTCGCCGCCCACGCCGGTCCGGCGCTCGTACTCGGTGCGACCTTCGTCGCCACTACGGCCACCGAGACAGTCACCAGCCTTTTCACCGACGACCCGGTTCCCGCTGACATCCCGACCTACACCAGCGAACGGCCCCCATCCACCGTCGACTGCAACCCCAACAGCTTCGTCACGGGCACCCGAGTTCTCTTGGCCGACGGCAGCAGCAAGGCCATCGAGGACATCAAGGTCGGTGACCGTGTTCTGGCGACCGACGCGGCCACCGGCGAGACCGAGGCCGAACCTGTCACCGCGCTCATCACGGGCAACGGCACCAAACACCTGATCACGATCACCGTGAATGTCGGCGGTACGGGCGATGTCACCACCGACACGATCATCGCGACGGACCACCATCCTTTCTGGGTACCGGATCTGCACGCCTGGATCGACGCCGGCGATCTTCAGCCCGGCATGTGGCTGCGCACGTCAGCGGGCGCCTACGTGCTCGTATCCGCGGTCGAGCGGTGGACGGCCGTCCGGCAGGTCCACAACCTCACGGTCGACGACCTGCACACCTACTATGTGCTGGCAGGAACGACGCCGGTACTGGTACACAATGATTGCGGCACTTGGGACCACGCCGAGGATTGCTACTGCAATTACGAGGGCATGCCAGTGGTTCCGCGCTCTCAACCTGTGCGCGGAGAACCTGAGCCGGCTCAACCTGTGCGCGCCGAACCTGAGCCCGGCCCCGAGCCTGTCGCCGACGACCTCACCAAGCATGCGATCGAACGTTTGGCACGGCGCCAGGTACCAGAAGAGCAAGCTCGAGCCGTTCTCAACAGGGAACCATTTTCCTACTTCCATGAAGGCCAGTGGAAGCTGGGCTATTACCATCCAGGATCCAAGCTGTTCGTCGCCAAAACCATCGATGGGAACATCAACACAGTGATGATCAATGTCGACCGGGCCTACATCAGAAGACTCATGGACGGGCACCATGGCTGATCTCAAAGTCACTTACGATCTGGTGGCGAACGCGGCCTATATACAGCTCGCGGACCCGCAGGCCCGCCCGAATGTGGCAAGCATGTATCCCTGCGACCCCGTCAAAGTCGGCGGCATGATCAACCTTGACTTCGATGCGGGCGGGCGCCTGGTAGGCGTCGAGGTGCTGGACGCCAGGTCGAAGCTGCCCGCGTACATGCTTGAGGCGGCGGAGCGCATCGATCTTGAAGGCACCTGACCTGTGGCGGCCGGCGGGAGAGCCGTCTCTCGCCGAAATGCCGCCGGTTCTTGAACTCGCCTGAGACGCCTGCACGAGATTCGGAGCGGCGGGTGGTGGCGAGCATCGGGAATTGCCGGGCTTCCTGCGATCACTGGGTGCATCCGGGTGGTGGATTTCTGCGGCCCGAATTACAGGGGATCAAGACGACTTGGAAGGGGTGGAAGCGCTCTGGCAGGATCGGGATGTTGGTCTCCCGTTCAGGGGGCGACGTCGCCGAGGCGTACGCAGAGCGCCATGCGAAAATCCGCGCGCATGATCCGAAGCGGCGGCGGATAGCGCGGGCCATGGCGGAGTGCGCCGGCTGGGACGTGCGCTGATTTCCGCCCCACCCTCTTCGGGCGGTGGGGCGACCAGAGGTTTTTGGTAGATCTTTTTGCTCGTCGGTGTCGGCTGATGCGGCGACAGTGCCTCTCCTGCTTGGGTTTTCGCTCCCGGCCGGGGCTTTGATCGCGCCGTGTGACCTGCGAGGACATCCGGTACGCTCGCTGCACCCCACATGCTTCCGGTTTTAGCCCCAATAGTCCTTTCTGCGAGGTTAAGTCCGGTCTCGTCCCAGGAGGTCCCCCGCTTCCATGACGCACGATCTCCAGCAGTTCATCGACTCGGTCTCCTTCTTGACGGGTCAGCCGGACCACCGGCCCCCCTATGACCACGTGGGTCCGCCGGAGCGCGAGCCCCATGATGGGCCGCGCACCGGCACGGACGATGCCCAGGGAAGGCACCAGGGCTCGCATGGGAAGGGCTCGGATTCTCACGGGTTCGGATGGAAGGGCTCCCCGGAGGAGCCGGACTTCTCGCCGGCTCCTCCGGAGCGCGGCGACAGCGGCCATGACGGCCCGCATCAGCACGGATCCGATCAGGGCGGATCCGATCAGGGCGGCTCCCATCAGGGCGGGTCCCACCACGAAGGTGGCGGTCCGTCGTCTGCGCCGACTCGTCCCGGGCCAGAGCCGACTCATACTCCGAGGCCGACTCATACTCCGAGTACGTCGCCATCCGAGAGCACTCCGACGGCCACCCCCACCTCGACGCCGAGCGGGGCCCCCACCACAAATACGCCGCAACCCACCGCTTCGGACACCCCGACGTCCACCCCGTCCGATTCGTCCTCCCCCACGCCCACGGTCACCGAGTCCCCTTCGGCCACCCCCACGGAAACCCCTACAGAGACTCCGACAGCGACCCCCACGGCATCCGACTCGGCGTCGCCCACGGAGACCGCGTCCGAGCCGTCATCGCCCGCAGAGACCGCAACGGCCTCCGACGCACCGGCGCCCACCGAGAGCGCCGCGGCGTCGGAGTCGCCGGCCGCTTCGACGTCCGACGAAGCCGAGGCGTCCGCCACGTCCTCTTCGGAAGCGGCGGCGGGCACGTCGACGTCCACGTCGCCCACGCCGGAGGCCGAGGAGGACGAGGGCGGCGCCGCGGCGCCGTCGGCGTCCGCCACGGCTTCCAGCGCCGTCCCCACGCACCTCACCACCACGGTGGCCAGCCAGCAGCGGGACGTCTCCACCACGATGGTGATCACCTCGACCGTGCTCCTCGTGGCCGCCGTGCTGGCCGTGCTCGCGGTGGTCGTAACGAGGTCCCGCCGGACCCGCCTGGCCACCCCGGAACCCGTCGCCGACCCCGTGCCCCCACCACCGGCCCCGCGCCCGTACCCCGTGCAGGAGGACAACCCCTGGACGCGGCAGCTCCTCGAAGCCCTCGAGAACGTCGTCGCCCTCGACGACCAGAACAAGGCGGACGACCCGCGCCCCGGCTCACCCCCGCAGGACCCCGGCGCGGACCCCGACGCGGACCCTGAGGCGACCGCCGCCTGGAGGCCGCCCTTCGCGTCCTCTGATCCGCCTGGAGCTCTGGACTCCTGGTTCAAGCCCGTGCCACGCGATCCGGACGGGAACGCCGCCCCATCCGAAAGCCCCGCCGATGATGACGACGACACCCGACCTGGGAGCACGGGCAACCCCACGCCGTAACAAGGATCAGGCGCGCATCCGCCTTCGTTACGATGATCGCTTCATGACGGTCGACACACTCGCGTGTCGACGGAACGCGCGAGGAGTGCGGATACAACCAGATCACCGGCAGCCCGGTTTCCCCCAGTCTGGTCACGCACCGGCACCAGGCGGCCCCGCGCTGTGAGGTGGCCCGCCGAACCCGATGCCGCCCAAGCCGCCCGAACCGAAGGCCAACGCCCCGGCCGCGATCATCGCCGGCGTTCTGGCGGCGATCGTGGCGGCGATCGTGGCGGCGATCGCCGCGAACATGCGGTCGTATCCGCGTCCGTGACGGGAGGCTTATTGCGGGTCTATCGTTGTTGCGAATAGTTCGCAACAACGATGAGGAGCGTCATGGGTCAGTACTCGCTGCCCGACATGCCGTACGACTACGCCGCCCTGGAGCCCGCGATCACCGGCGAGATCCTGGAGCTGCACCACGCCAAGCACCACGCCGCGTACGTCAAGGGCGCCAACGACACCCTGGAGCGGCTGGCTGAGGCGCGGGACAAGGGTGAGTTCGGCGGGCTGGTCGGGCTGGAGAAGACGTTCGCGTTCAACCTGTCCGGGCACGTGCTGCACACGATCTTCTGGCAGAACCTGTCCCCCGACGGCGGCGACCGCCCCGGCGGCGAGCTGGCCGCGGCCATCGATGAGCACTTCGGCTCGTTCGAGGCGTTCAAGAAGCAGTTGACCGCCGCGACCAGCACGGTGCAGGGCTCGGGGTGGGGCGTGCTGGCGTGGGAGCCGCTCGGCCGGCGGCTCGTCGTCGAGCAGGTCTACGACCACCACGGCAACGTCGGCATGAACACCACCCCGCTGCTCGTCTTCGACGCCTGGGAGCACGCGTACTACCTGCAGTACCGTAACGTGCGGCCGGACTACGTGGAGAAGCTGTGGGATCTGATCAACTGGACCGACGTGATCGCCCGCTACGACGCCGCACGTAGCGCCTGACCCCTGAGCCGGCGGCGCCCACCCGGCCCGAGCTTGGTCCGCGGGGCCAGGCGGGCGCCGCCTTCAGGAACCGGTCCGCGCTCATGCCGGTTCGATCACCCATCGTCCGGCGACGAGCACCACGATGCCGCCGACGACGGCGAGGCCGAGCCGCACGTACCCCTCGCGACCTGGGCTGACGAGCCCAGGTGCGGCACTGACCGGCGGCGCCTCAGCCGACGTCCTTCAGGGCGTCGACCAGGCCGTCCAGCCCGATGGGGCCGAGGCCGACGGCGGTGGTGTGCCAGCGCCGGAGGTCGAAGCCCGGGCGCCGGCTCGCCGCCTGGCGGGCCGTCAGCCAGGCCCGCTCGCCGAGCTTGTACGAGATCGCCTGAGCGGGCCAGCCGAAGTAGCGGGCGACCTCGGGACGGATCCGGTGCGCGGCGGCGTGACCACGCTCGCGCAGCACCTCGCAAGCCTTGTCGAACGTCCATCGGGACCCGTCGGGCAGCGGCAGGTCCAGGTGGACGCCGATGTCGATGACCACGCGGGCCGCGCGCAGCGCCGACGCGGCCAGCATGCCGAGGCGGGTTCCCGGGTCGGAGAACCAGCCCAGCTCGTCGCCGAGGCGTTCGGCGTAGAGGGCCCAGCCCTCGCTGTGCGCGCTCACCCGGGACGTCTTCGCGAAGCGCGACAGCGTGTCCCCGGCCGCCATCATCCCGCCGATCTGCAGGTGGTGACCGGGCACTCCCTCATGGAAGACCGTCGTCAGCTCACGCCAGATCGCGAACCGCTCCCGGCCCGCCACCGGCCACCAGGTGCGGCCAGGCCGCGACAGATCCTCCGTCGGAGGCGTGTAGTAGGGGGACCCGGCGGTGGAGCCGGCCGCGATGACCACCTCGACCTCGCGCAACGGCTCGGCGATGTCGAAGTGCGTGCCGTGCAGCGTGCTGATGGCGCGATCGTGCTGGTCCTGCAGCCAGCCCCGGTAGGCGTCCACCCCGGTCACGCAGTGGGTCCCATCAAGGTACGCGGCCACCTCCGCCCAGCTCGCACCCGGGCGGATGCGCTCGATCTCGGCGGCCATCTCCGCCTCGATCCTGTCCAGTTCGGCCCAGCCCCACGCGTACGCCTCGGCCGGGTCGAGGTCGGCGCCGAGGATCTGCCGGGCCGCCACGGCGTAGCGTTCCGCCCCCACCCCGTCCCGTTCCGCCGCCCGGGGCGCGTAGTCCGTACGCAGGTAGCCGGCGGTCGCCGCGTAGGCCGCGTGCGCCACGGCCGCCGCCTCGGCCAGCTCTCCGGCCAGCGGCCCGTCGCCATAGGACGTCACCAGCGCGTCGTGCACCCCCGCGAAACGCTCGGCCTGGTCAGCGGCCTCCAGAGCCTGCCTCCGAGCCGCCACCAGCCCTTTCTCCAGGCCGAGATCGAGGCTCGTACGCCAGCTCGCGAGCATCTCCGGCACGGCCGCCAGGCGGGCGGCGACGTCGCGCCACCGGTCGTCGTCGCCGCGTGGCAGCAGGTCGACGCTGTCGCGGATGACGTTGATCAGCCCGAACTGGCCGCGCAGCATGCGCAGGGGCTCCCCGCTGTCGTGCCAGGCCAGCTGCGCTTCCAGCCGTTCCCGAAGGTGCGCGGCGGCGTGCCGATCGGCCTCCGAAGCAGGGCTCAGCCCGGCGAGCTCGGCCAGGGTGCGGCGGATCAGGTCGGCGCGGGCGGCATGGCCGTCGGGGCTGTAATCGGTGGCCGCGGCGAACTCACCGGTGACTCCACGGACTCCCATGCTGATCGGATCGAGGGCCGCCGACTTCCCGACATATCCCTCACAAAGCGCAAAAATCGGTGTCATCCGGACACAGTAACGGGGTCAGGGCGAGAGCAATTCAAGCTCGGGAGTTCTCCGGGGTGAGCCCGAGGTGGGCGAGCACGCCGGCCACCACGTCCGGCACCGGACGGTCGTCGGTGTCGATGCGCACGTCTCCGGCACCCGCCTGATCGAGGCGGGCCGCCTCGGCCGCCGCGCGGGCGGCGGCTTCGTGCAGGGCGTGCTCGTCCAGCCCGCGCAGCTCGTCGCCGGGGATCGTCGGGCCGCCGCCCCTCCCGCGGTCCAGGACGCGTCCGCGCAGCGTGGCCGGGGAGGCGTGCAGCCGGCACACCGTAGGCTGCGCGCCTGGCAGCAGGCCGAGGTAGTCGCGGACGGTCTCGTCGGTGTCCGCCTCGCCGCAGACGATCAGGTACGTCGCCCCGGCCGCGCGGTAGCCGGCCCAGAGCGCGGCGAGGTTGCGGGCCTTGAGCCGGTGTCCGTCGCCGGAGGCGGGCCGCAGCATGGCGATCTGCTTCAGGTCGACGTACGCGGTGCGCGTGCCGGTCCGTACGACGTGGCGGAAGACCTCGTACGCGACCGTCGACTTCCCCACCGCCGTCGCCCCCGTGAACCAGAGCAGCGGCACCGGCGCCGGCTCCGCCCGCACGGGACGTCCTGGGCCGGGTGCGGTGGCCCCCGGCCAGCCCGTGCTTTTTCTGATCAGGCGGGCCGTCTCCGGGATCGTCAGGCCGGTGGTGTCGAGGGTCAGGTCGGCGTAGGACGTGCGGTCCTGGGCCGCGGCCTCGGCCTCGGCGTGCTCCACCAGGTCCGGCTGCCACCCGCGGCCCAGGAAGCGCCGGCGCAGCTCCTCCGCCGGGGCCCGCAGCCGGCACACCGTGAACGCGACGTCGGGCAGGACGGAGGGGTATTCGCGTACCTCGTCCGGTGTGTCCACGAAGCCGGCCAGCACCAGGCACTCCGCGCCCTCCGCCCGGAAGCCGTCCCAGAGGGCGGCCAGGTTGCGGGCGCGAAGGCGGTGGGTGTTCTCGCCCGGCTCGGGGTGGATGAGGCTGATCTGGTCGGCGTCCACGAACGCCGTCCTGACGCCCTCCCGGCCGAGTTGCGCGCAGATCTCCCACCCGGCCGACGACTTCCCGACGCCTGAAGGGCCCGACAACCAGAGCACAGCGTTCATCCGCGCGATGGTAACGGGACGTCCGTGACGGACACGAACGCTTTTCCTGCGGGTGAACCGCGTGCGGACGGGCGTGCGTACCTCGGGTGGGAGCTTCCCTGAATCGGAGGAACATCGCCATGACGCTCACACCGCGGCCGCCGTCCCCCGCACGTGCACGGAGGCGGGTGACGGGCCTGCTGGCCGTCTCGGCGGGTGCGGCCGTGCTGGGCGCGTGCCTGGTGTCCTGCGGGAACGCGCCGACTCCAACCGCCAAAGCGGCGGCCCCCGTCGCCGCGCACCACCAGGCGCACCATCAGGGGCACGTGGCCGGCGGCGGCACGCAGCCCTCCGCGACCGTGAAGCTGCCACGCCGGAGCATGAAGAAGCTCAAAGCCAGCGCCGGCTGCCCCAAGGCACGCCTGCAGATCGACGCCGACGAGCTGAAGCAGACGGCCTGCCAGACCAAGCGCGGCCGGTACACGATCGCCACCTTCGCCGCCGACAAGGGCAAGCGTGACTGGCTCGATTACGCCCAGGCTTATGGAGGGACGTACCTGGTGGGCGACCGCTGGACGGTCGTGGCCGAGCCCGCGCTGCTTGAGGGGCTGCGCAAGAAGGTGGGCGGCAAGATCGAAACCGGCGCCCGGCACCACTGACCAACCCGCCCGGGTCGCCGTAGGCCGACGGGCGTGCCGCATGCCCTGCGCGCAGGGCGTGCGGCGGGTCATGCCGAGGAAGCCTCTGCGATCGTCGCCGCAACCACGGAGCCGGCGGTCACACGAGGCCGCCGTCCGCCCGGAGGTTCTGGCCGGTGAGCCAGGCCGCGTCCGGGCTCAGCAGGAGCGCGACCACCGATGCGATGTCGGCGGGCGTGCCGATCCTGCCCAGGGCCGTCATGTGGGCGACCCCCGCCATCCCCTCCGGCGGCACGTCGGCCCTCAGCAGGTCGGTGTCGGTCGGGCCCGGCGAGACCGCGTTGACGGTGATGCCGCGCCGGCCCAGCTCGCGGGAGGCGACGCGGGTGAGCTGCTCGACGGCCGCCTTGCTCGCCGCGTACAGCGACTCGCCGGCGCTGGGCCAGGCGGTGCCGGTCGAGGAGATCGTGACGATGCGCCCGCCGTCGGCCATCCTGGCGGCCGCCGCACGTACGGCGAGAAAAGCCCCGCGCACGTTGACCGCCATCACCCGCTCGAACGCCTCCGGCGTGACGGCGTCCACGGGCGTGTGATCCATCACGCCCGCGTTGCTGACCAGCGCCGTGAGCGGCCCGCCGAACACGGTGCCCGCCTCCTCGAACAATCGCTCCACCTGGGCGGGGTCGGCCGCGTCCGCCCGCACGGCGACGGCCCGCCCGCCGCACGCCTGCTCCACCTGCCGCGCCGCCGCCTCGTCCGCGACGTAGCTGAACACGACGGTCGCGCCGTCGCCCGCGAGCCGCTCCACCACGGCCCGCCCGATCCCGCGCGACCCTCCGGTCACCACCGCATTCGTCATCGGAACTCCTTCATGTAAGAGGGAGCCCACACCATGGCAGCCCTTGCGGAAGCAGGGCTTCCGCGAGGTGCGAGAGAGTGCGGGCATGAGCACGAAGGACCCTGCGGCCCGCCTGCTGCGGCTGCTGTCGCTGCTGCAGTCCCGCACCGACTGGCCGGGCCCCGAGCTGGCCGAACGGCTCGGTGTCAGCACCCGGACGATCCGCTCCGACGTCGAACGGCTGCGCGCGCTCGGCTACCCGGTGTCGGCCGTGTCCGGTACGGCGGGCGGCTACCGGCTGGGGCCCGGAGCCCGGCTACCGCCGCTGCTGCTGGACGACGAGGAGGCGGTGGCGGTCGCCGTCGGGTTGCGTACGGCGGCGGTGCAGGCCGTGGGCGGCATCGAGGAGGCGTCGCTGCGCGCCCTGGCCAAGCTGGAGCAGGTGCTGCCCGCCCGGCTGCGGCCCCGGCTGGCGGCGCTCGCCGCGTACACGGTGCCGGTGCCGGGCGGCGCCCGCGCGGACGTGGACGCCGACGTGCTGGCGACGCTGGCCGCCGCGTGCCGGGACCGGCGGCGGGTGCGCTTCGACTACCGCGACCACGACGGGAACGTGAGCGTGCGGGACGCGGAGCCGTACCGGCTGGTCTCGACCGGGCGGCGCTGGTACCTGGTGGCATGGGATGTGGGGCGGGACGACTGGCGGACGTTCCGCATCGACCGGCTGACCCCGCGCGTGCCACTCGGCCCCGTCTTCTCCGGACGGGAGATGCCGCCGGGTGACGCCATCGACTTCGTCACCAAGGGCGTCGCCTCGACGCTGGGCCCCTGCCGTACGGTGGCCACCGTCCACGCGCCCGCCGCCGTCGTCGGCGAACGGGTGCCGCCGGTCGCTCGCGTCGAGCATCTCGACGACGAGCGCTGCCTGCTGCACATCGGCGCCGGCACCCCGTTGACGCTGGCCGTCTACCTGGCGGCACTGGGCCTGCCGTTCACCGTCACCGAGCCGCCGGAGCTGCTGGAAGCGCTGCATCAGGTGGCGACGACCTGCGCCGGCGCCTTTACAAAGTAGATCAGCATCCACGCTGCCCGACCCGCCGCGGATGTTCCTGTCGCCCACCGGCCAGGCCGTCATCGCCGCGGGAACCCACCTCATGCTCACCGCCGGCGGCCTTGCACGACCGCCCTCCTGAACGGCTGCGCGGACAGCACCAGCAGGGCGGCCCCCAGCAGGCACGACTCGTACAGTCCCCAGCCGCCGGAGAAGGACTCGAACCAGTCTGCGGTGAACATGGGCAAGCGGGAGCAGATGTCATCATCCCGGTAGTCGGCCGAGAGCGGCCTGGCGGCCGCGATCACCACCAGCGCCCAGGCCGCGCGGGACGCGGACGTCCGCCCGACGAGGGCGGCCAGCACGACCAGCACCGGCACGGCCCAGGTCGTCGCCACCTCGGCGAGCGTGGCGAGGGCGTCGCGCAACGGCGCGGACGGCGAGAAGGAGTGGGGCGGCTCGCGACAAGCCACGAACCCCTCGACATGACCGCCGTAGTGCAGTTTCCCGGAGAACACCTCCAGCGGGATCCTCCAGCACTCCCACGTGGGATAGGCAGCGGCGGCGAGGGCCGCGGTCCAGGCCAACGGCGCTGAGCGTGACACGTGAGCGGCTCCTTCACAGGGCGGGCAGGCTCGCGGCGACGCGGGTGGCGGTCGTGCGGAGCCAGGTGTGGGCGGCGTCGTGGGTGTGCACCGGATGCCACCACAGCGCCTCCCGCAGCGGCACCGCCTCGAACGGGAGGGCCGGCATGCGTACGGGCGCGACGTCGCGGAGCAGCTCGGCGAGCCGCCGCTGGACGAGCGCGACCCGGCGGGTGCCCGCCACCAGGCTCGGCAGCAGCTGGAAGTGCTGCACGGACACCTCCACGTGCGGCTCCAGCCCGAGCATGCTGAGCTGCCGGGTGACGGGCGCGTCGAAGGTGCGCTGGTAGACCACCCAGGGCAGGCGGGCGAGGTCGTCGAGGGTGATCCGGTCGCCGATCTCGGGATGGTCGTCGGCGACCAGGCAGACCCAGGCGTCCTCGTACAGCTCGACGGCGGGCAGTCCGCTGATCACGCCGTGCGGCATCATCGCGCCGTCCACGGCGCCGAGCACGGCCTCGGGGGCCTCCACGAAACCGGGCGGCACGTGCCGGAAGTGCAGCCGGAGGCCGGGCGCCTCGGCGTGCAGGGCACGCGCCAGGGCGGCGCCGAAGACGGCTATGGCGTAGTCGGAGGACAGCAGCGTGAAGTCGCGCTCCTCGTCTCCGGGACGGAAGTCGGCGCGGCTGGTGAACAGGCGGTCGAGCATGGCGTACGCGTTGGCGGCCGGGGCGCGCAGGGCGTTGCCGAGCGGGGTGAGCTCATAGCGATTGCCCTGGCGGACGAGCAGCTCGTCGGCGAAGTGGTGGCGCAGCCGGGCCAGGGCGGCGCTCATGGCGGGCTGGCTGAGCCCGACGCGCTGGCCGGCCCTGGTGACGTTGCGCTCCTCCAGGAGGGCGTGCAGCGCGACCAGGAGGTTGAGGTCGAGGCTGGCCAGGTTCATGTCATCCACCGCATGGATAGTGCGCATCCAGAGAATCGATTTCCCCTATCAGGGCGGGTGGCTCAAGGTTAAGGCACGAAATCCGGAGGAAACCTCGTGGAATCATCCCCCTCTCTCGCCGGGCCCTTCGCGCTCGGCACGTTCGCCGCCGACGGACCTGCCTTCCCCGGCCTGGTCGCCGGTGATCGGGTCCTCGACCTGAGCGGCCTCGCGCCGGACACCCGGGCCCTGCTGGAGCGCTGGGACGACGTGCTGCCCCTGCTGCACGACGCCACGGGCGCGTGGCGGCCGCTGGACGGGCTGCGGGTGCTGCCGCCGGTCGAGCCGCGCCAGATCTTCCAGTCGGGCGCCAACTACCGCACCCACGTCGCCGAGCTGGCCGTGGCGCACGAACCCGCCGGCGGGCGGCCGGCCGAGCAGGTGCGGGCCGAGGTGGCGGCGATGATGGACCGGCGCGCGGCCGAGGACCTGCCGTACGTGTTCGCCGGGCTGCCGTCCTCGATCACCGGCCCGTACGACGACGTCGTCATCCCGTCCTGGTGCACCGAGCCGGACTGGGAGCTGGAGCTGGTCGCGGTGATCGGCCGCCCGGCCTTCCGGGTACCGGTGGAGTCGGCGCTTGGGCACGTGGCCGCGTACACGATCGCCAACGACGTCACCGCGCGGGAGGCGGTGTTCCGGCGGGACATGAAGGAGATCGGCACCGACTGGCTGCGGGCCAAGAACGCGCCGACGTTCACGCCGCTCGGGCCGTACCTGGTGCCGGCCGCGTTCGTCGCCGACCCCCAGGACCTGCGGGTGACGTTGCGGCTCAACGGCGCGACTATGCAGGACGAGTCCACCAAGGACATGATCTTCGACGTGGCGCGGCTGGTGTCGTACGTGTCGCAGACCGTCGAACTGCTCCCCGGTGACCTGCTGCTGACCGGCAGCCCGGCGGGCAACGGCCTGCACCACGGCCGGCTGCTGCGCGACGGCGACGTCATGGAGGGCACGATCAGCGGCCTCGGCACGCAGCGGAACAGGTGCCGCGATGAACGCTGAGCAGGCCGTGGCGCAGGCCGCCGCCGCGTACTCGAACTGGGGCCGCTGGGGCGAGGACGACGTGCTCGGCACCGTGAACTTCATCGACGAGGCCGCCCGCCGCCGCGCGGCGGCCCTGGTCAGGAGGGGCGCCGCCTTCTCTCTGGCGCAGCGCTTCGACGCCGACGGTCCGCAGAAGGGCTGGAAGCGGCGCACGAACCCGGTGCACACGATGACCTCGACCGGCCTGGACGCCGTGTACGGCGAGCCGGCCTTCCCGCACGGCATCGGCGGCGCGGACGACGTGATCTCCATGCCGCTGCAGTGCTCCACGCAGTGGGACGGGCTCGGCCACATCTTCGACCACGGCCGGGCGTGGAACGGCAGGCCCGCCGACAAGGTCGTCACCAGCGAGGGCGACCTGGTCACCGGCATCGAGCACCTGGCCGCCCCGGTCGCGGGGCGCGGCGTGCTGCTGGACGTGGCCGCCGTGTACGGCGAGCTGCCGGACGGTTTCGCCATCACCGAGGAGCACCTGACCGCCACCGCGCGGGCGCACGGCGTCGAGGTGGGCCGCGGCGACCTGGTGTGCGTGCGCACCGGGCAGCTGGCCAGGGCCAAACGGGACGGCTGGGGCGACTACGCGGGCGGCCCCGCGCCGGGCCTGTCGTTCTGGACGGCGGGCTGGCTGCACCGTACGGAGATCGCCGCCGTCGCCACCGACACGTGGGGCTTCGAGGTGCGGCCCAACGAGTTCGAGAACGCGTTCCAGCCCCTGCACCAGGTCGTCATCCCGCACCTCGGCCTGCTCGTCGGCGAGATGTGGGACTTCGACGCGCTGGCCGCCGACTGCGCGGCGGACGGCGTCTACGAGTTCCTCCTCACCGCCGCGCCGCTGCCGATCACCGGCGCGGTCGGCTCCCCCGTCAACCCCCTCGCGCTCAAGTGAGGCCCCCATGGCAGCAGTAGACAGCGTCCTCATCGTCGGCGCCGGCACCGCCGGCTCCGCCCTGGCGATCCTGCTCGCCCGCGCCGGCGTCGCCGTAGACGTCGTCGAGATCGAGCCGGGACCCGCCACGCACGGCTCCGGCATCACCCTCCAGGGCAACGCGCTGCGCGTGCTGCGCGACCTCGGCGTCTGGGAGCGGGCGAGCGCGGCCGGCTTCGCCTTCACTTCCGTCGGGCTGCGCGCCCCCGACGGCACGCTGCTCGCCGAGCCGCCCGAGACCCGCACCGGCGGCTCCGACCTGCCCGCCACGCTCGGCATGAACCGGCCCGAGCTGGCCGCCATCCTCGCCGCCGCCGTCCGCGAGGCCGGGGCCCGCGTCCGGTACGGCACGACCGTCACCGGCGTCGCCGAAAGCGGCGAGGCACACCTGTCGGACGGCACCACCGGCCGCTACGACCTGATCGTGGGCGCCGACGGCATCCGCTCGGCCGTACGCGGCATGCTCGGCATCGACGTCGCGCCCGAGCCGACCGGCATGGGCATCTGGCGGCTGCACACCCGCCGCCCCAAGGAGGTCGAGCGCACCGACCTGATCTACGGCGGCCCCTGCTTCATCGCCGGCTACTGCCCGACCGGCCCCGACACCATGTACGCCTACCTCGTCGAGCAGGCTCGTCCCCGCGAGGCCGTGGGCGACAAGTGCGCCCACATGCGGGCGCTGGCCGAAGGCTATGGCGGCGTCTGGGCCGAGATCCGCGCCGGCATCACCGACCCGGCTCGCATCAACTACACGTGGTTCGAGTCGCTGCTGGTCGAGCGGCCGTGGAACCGCGGCAGGGTCGTGCTCGTCGGGGACGCCGCGCACGCCTGCCCGCCCACCCTCGCCCAGGGCGCCGCCCTGTGCCTGGAGGACGCCGCCGTGCTCGCCGAGCTGCTGCTCGCCGCCGACCGGCTGGACCAGGAGCTGTTCGACGCGTTCATGGACCGCCGGTACGCGCGGGTCCAGGCCGTGGTGGAGGCGTCGTTGCAGCTGGCGCGCTGGCAGCTCGACGGCGTGCGCGACGCCGACGTACCGGGGCTGATGGGGCGGATCTCGGCGATCGTGAGCGAGCACCCATGACCGGCCGCCCGCTCACCGTGGACGTGCACGCGCACGTCCTGCTGCCCGAGATCGACCGGGCCGTGGCCGGGCTGCCCGGCCACGAGCGGCAGCGCGAGCTGGACGCCCGCCGCAACGGCCCGGCCGCGCTGGAGGTCAGCGGCCCGATGGTCGCGGCCAGGATCCCCCTGCTCACCGACGTGGACGCCCGGCTGGCCGCCATGGACGCGGCCGGCGTGGACGTGCAGATCGTCAGCCCGTCGCCCTCCCACTACCACTACTGGACCGGCGAGGAGACGGCCGCCGAGGTGTGCCGGCTGGCCGCCGACGGGGTCGCCGCGCACGTCGCGCGGGCCCCCGAGCGGCTGCACGGCCTGGGCCTGGTGCCGCTGCACCACCCCGGCCTGCTGGTCGAGGCCCTTGACCAGGCGCTCGCCAGGGGCCTGAAGGGCGTGGAGATCTCCTCGCACGCGCCCGGTCGCGAGCTGTCCGACCCCGCGTACGAGCCGTTCTGGGCCCGCGCCGCCGAGACCGGCGCGGTGGTGTTCCTGCACCCGTTCGGCTGCACGCTGGACGAGCGGCTGGACCGCTGGTACCTGTCGAACATCGTCGGCCAGCCGGTGGAGAACGCCGTCGCGCTGTCCCACCTGATCTTCTCCGGCGTGCTCGACCGGCATCCTGGGCTGAAGCTGCTGGCCGCGCACGGAGGCGGCTACCTGCCGTACTACCTGGGCCGTTCCGACCACGGCCACCGGGTGCGGCCCGACGCCCGCGGCTGCGCCCGGCCGCCCAGCAGCTACCTGCGCGACCTGCACTTCGACTCGCTCACCCACGACCCGGCCGCGCTGCGCGAGCTGGTCAGGGTGGCCGGGCCCGAGCGGGTGCTGCTCGGCTCCGACTTCCCCTTCGACATGGGCGATCCCGACCCGCTCGCGGCCCTGCGCGCGGCCGGGCTCGCGGACACCCCCGTCCGTGGCGGCAACGCCGTCCGGCTGTTCGACCTGAAGGACCCTTCATGAGACTCATCACGCACCTGCGGCACGTCGATCTGGCCGTGCCCGACTACGACAGGCAGCGCGACTTCTACGCCGGCGTCTGGGGCCTGACCGAGGTCGCGAACGACAGCGGCATCACCTTCCTGGCCGCCGAGGGCTCGCCCGAGCAGTACATCGTCCGGCTGCGCAAGGCCGAGGAGAAGCGGCTCGACCTGATCTCCTTCGGCGCCGCCGCGCCGCAGGACGTGGACGCGCTGGCCGGGCGGCTGCGCGCCGCCGGCGTCCGGCTGATCTCCGAGCCCGGCAAGCTGGACACCCCCGGCGGTGGCTACGGCTTCCGCTTCTTCGACCTCGACGGCCGCACGGTGGAGGTCTCCGCCGACGTCGCCGTCCGCGCCCACCGCAGGCTGGAGGCGAAGGAGGCGGTGCCCGTACGGCTCTCGCACGTCGTGCTCAACGCCCCCGACATCGACGCCACCCGCACCTGGTACGAGACCCACCTCGGCTTCGCCCTGTCCGACACCCTCGCCCATCCCCGCATGGGCCAGGTCATGCACTTCATGCGCTGCAACCCGCAGCACCACAGCATGGCCATCGCCCGCGGCCCGCACGCCAGCCTGCACCACATCAGCTTCGAGCTGCGCGGCCTCGACGAGTACATGTACGGCACCGGCAGGCTGCTGCGCGCCGGCGTCCGGATGCTCTGGGGGCCCGGCCGTCACCTGGCGGGCGACAACACGTTCTCCTACTTCCTGGACCCGCACGGCAACACCGTCGAATACACCACGGAGCTGGAGGAGCTCGACGAGGACGCCTGGCACCCGCACGTGTACGACTTCTCCCAGCCCGAGGTCAGCGACCAGTGGGGCACCGCCAACCCCATGAACGAGCTGATCGCCAAGGAGTCGTTCAACGACGTCGACCGCGGCGTGTTCGTCGCCCCGCCGGTGTGATCATGCGCCTGGCCACCTTCACCCACCAGGGCCTGCGCGGCTGCGGCGTCGTCTCGGGCGACGCCGTCCTGCCCTTCCCCGGCGGGACCGTCCTGCTCGACGTCATCCGCACCGGCGACCTCCCGGCCACCGGGGAGCCGCTGCCGCTGGCCGGCGTACGCCTGCTGCCGCCCGTCGAGCCCCCGTCGGTCCGCGACCACGTCACCTTCGAGGAGCACGTCGAGGGCGTGCGCAAGAGCGTGGACGGCCGCGGCGGCGTGCCGGACGCCTGGTACGACGCGCCCACCTTCTACTTCAGCAACCCGTACGCGCTGATCGGCGCGCACGACGACGTGCCCGTCCCGCCCGGCTGCCGGGCCTTCGACTTCGAGCTGGAGGTCGCCGCCGTCATCGGCAAGGAAGGCGCGGACCTCAGCCCCGAGCAGGCCCGCGACCACATCTACGGCTACACGATCTTCAACGACTGGTCGGCCCGCGACCTGCAGTCCCGCGAGATGCAGGTCGGCCTCGGCCCCTGCAAGGGCAAGGACACCGCCACCACGCTCGGCCCGTGGCTGGTCACGGCCGACGAACTGGAGCCGTACCGGGACGCCGACGGCTTCCTGCGCCTCACTCTGTCCGTCAGCGTCAACGGCGAGGAGGTCGGCCGTGACCTGCTGTCCAACATGGCCTGGACCTTCGAGGAGCTCGCCGCCTACGCCTCACGCGGCGCCCGGATCCGGCCCGGCGACGTGCTGGGCTCGGGCACCTGCGGCAACGGCGGCTGCCTGGCCGAGCTGTGGGGCCGCAACGGCCGCCAGGACCCGCCGCCGCTTCAGGTGGGGGACGTGGTGGAGATGACGGTCGAGGGCATCGGCACCATCCGCAACACCGTCGTGCCCGGGACGTCCCCGCTGCCCCTGCCCAAGGCCCGGATCCGTCCCCAGGAGAACCCGCGGTGATGTGCGGGGCCTGAGCCGGTGTCTAGCCGGCCTCGAGAACGAAGAACAGGAAGCAGAGGAATCTCGTGCGATCGGGCCCGATGTGGCCGAGCTCCTCCGGGAACAGCTCGCGGGCCTCCGGCGCGAACGGCGGCTCGCTGATGACGTCGATGCGGAAGCCCGCGGCGGCGAAGGCCTCGGTCATCGCGTGCAGCGGCCGGTCCCAGAACCTCATCCGGACGGTCTCCCCGCCCATGACCCATTCCTCGGTGCGGGTGCGGGTCTCGAAGTACGCGGGCTTCTCCCCGGCCATCTGCTGGAAGAGCGCGATGGAGAAAGGATGGTCCACCGAGACGAGCAGCCGGCCGCCGGGCTTCAGCACGCGTCGCAGCTCGGCCAGCGTCGGCCCCCAGTCCTCCAGGTAGTGCAGCACGAGGGACGCGGTGACGTCGTCGAACGTGTCGTCGGGGAACGGCAGCGGCCCGGCCAGATCCACCTCGTGCAGGTCCGCGTCGGGGCCCAGCCGCCGCCTGGCCATCTCCAGCATCCCCGCGCTCGCGTCGATGCCGGTCACGATCGCCCCTCTGCTCCGCAGCTCGGCGAACAGCGGCCCTGAGCCACAACCCGCGTCGAGAACGCGCCGCCCGGCCACGTCCCCGGCCAGCTCCAGCATGGCGGGGCGCTCGTAGTAGGCGTTCGCGAGGCTGGTCTCGTTCTCGGCCGAGTAGCCCTCGGCCATCTGGTCGTAGTCGTTGTACGAGGACGAAGACGTGGCCTCGGCGAACCTGTGCGGGATGGTAGGCATCGGGCCATTCTGCCCAAGATCCACACAGAACGCGGACATCTTCGCGACTGGGCAAGCGGAACACTGCTCCGTATATTGATGCGGAGCAGTGTTCCGCTTTTGTTGGAAGGTCTCCCCTTATGAACGACATCGCCCTCATCTCCGTCCGCCCGGTCGTGCTCCCGGCCCCCGCTGGGCCTCGCCCCCGACGACCCCCGTACGCCGCTGATCTGGCGCCGCTCGCACCGGCGATCTGACCGGCGTTCTCGACCAGCTGGAGGTCATTGAGGCCCAGGTGCCGGGGCTGGCCGGGCGCGTCGATCGCGAACGCGTCGCCGTCGCCGGGCATTCGTGGGGCGCCCGGACGGCGAGCACCCTCGCCGGTGCGCGGGTCGGCGACGGTGAGAGCCTGATCGGCACGCGGGTCGCGGCGGCCGTGCTGCTGCGCCTGCCCGGAAGCGGCGGTGACGACCTGAGCCCGCTGGCCGCCCAGCACTTCCCCTTCATGAACCCCGACTTCTCCGAGCTGAAGACGCCGAGCCTGGTCGTGGCGGGTGACCGCGACCAGTCGCCGCTGACGGTGCGCGGGCCGGACTGGTTCGCCGACGGCTACCGGCTCGGCCCGGGCGCGACCGATCTGCTGACGTTGTTCGGCGCGGAGCACGGGCTCGGCGGCACCCAGGGGGCGTTCGACACCCGTACCACCGATGAGAGCCCTGAGCGGGTCGCCCTCGTGCAGGAGGCCACCCTCGCCTACCTGCGGACCGCGCTCGGCCTCGACGACGACGCCTGGCCCGCCGTCCGCCGGGCGCTGGCGGCGGCCGGCGAACCGCTGGGCCGGATCGACACGAAGTGACCCGCGTCAGCCCGCGTCGGACGGCCGGGGCCACCAGCGGCGCACCGCGTCCACGGTGGTCTGCGGGCCGGTGTTGAAGCAGAGCACGGACGCCGGCGAGTGCGTCCGCGCGATGTTGATGAGCTTCTCGAAGAGCGGGGTCATCGCGGGTTCGAGGCGCACTCCCCCGCCGAACACGATGACGTCGTAGTGCTTGCCGCTTACGGCCTCGCGGAACTTCTCCTCCGCCCCCGCACCCCGGCCGAGGAGGCAGGTCTCGAAGGCGAGACCCATGTCCGCCAGCTCGGCCGCGGCCTTGGCGAGACCGGCCCTGACCTGCTCCGCGTCTACCGTGGGGAACGCCTCGCTCGGCGCGCCGGGGTCGCCGACGACCTGCGGATCGAGTCCCACGTTGAGTACGGTGCCGTTCGTCACAGTCCCTCCCAGAAAGTTCTGACCGGCGCGCTCCCCCTGACTCTCGACCTGAGGCGGTCGAGCTTGTCGCCGAGGGTTCCGACGCCGATCGAGATGTGCCCGTGTCCGCGCTCTATATGAGCACGGACGTTCAGGAGGTGCGCGGTCAGCCACTGACCGTGCGCGACGGGCACCATGCGGTCGAGCGTTCCGTGCCACAGCTCGACGGGGACGGTGGCGACGCCCAGGTCGAAGCCCCACGGCGTGGTCAGCGCCTGGAAGTCCTCCAGCCAGCCCTCCTCGCCCGGCGCGAGCGCGTGGTGCATGTGGGCCATGTTCTCCGCGCCGTAGGCGCCGGCCAGCTCGGCGGCGTCCACCTCGGGGAACAGGCTCGCCATGCCGGCGGCGAGGTTGGCGGCGTCGCCGTCGCGTACGGCCGCGGCCAGCTGCGCCACGACCGCGCGCTGCTTCTCCTCGTCGCGGGACGCGACCCCGAACAGCACCTGGTTCTGCAGTCCCATGCCGTCGGCGAACGCCAGCCCCTCCCCGTCGTGGGGTGCGAACGAGGCGATCAGCAGCACGCCCATCACCCGGGGCGCGTCCCCTGCGGCGGTGGCGAGCGCGTACGGGCCGCCCGTCGACCATCCCGCCACCAGGTACCGGCGGGCGCCCAGGTGGTCCATCAACTGGCGGCACTCCTCGGCGGCGCCGGCGACCGTACGGCCGGGCGCCGGGGTCGAGGCGCCGTAGCCGGGACGCGAGTACGTGACGACCCGGTACCCCTTGTCGATGGCCGAGTCGAAGACGGACCCCATGGGGACCGCGGAGCCGGGCATGCCGTGGTGGAAGAGGACGAGCGGTCCTCGTTCCGGCCCTCGTACCGTGTACTCCAGGATCCGGCCGTCCTGGAGAGGCAGCGTCTCCATCGCCCCGACGTGCTCACTTGCCGGTTCCGTTCTCATATCTTCCCCCTCGCAATACCGAACGTTCTCCCCCAGCCTGGCGCTCGCGCCTCCCTCTGTCAATACCGAACGTTCTATCTCCTGCTGTAGTCTGGGCGGCATCCCTATGCAATGGAGAGTGCTCATGAACGCGAATCGTGCCGACAGCCGCGAGATGATCGCCGTCCACGACATGTTCAGGCGCGAGTTCTCCGCCATGCCCGACCTGGCGGAGAACGTGCGGCCCGGTGACGGCGGCCACGCGGCGGTGGTCGCCGGCCATGTCGAGTTCGTGGCGGGGCTGCTGCACGCCCACCACGCCGCCGAGGACGCCCTGCTCTGGCCGAAGCTCCAGGACCGCGCTCCGGGCGACGTCGCCCCGCTGCTCGACACCATGCAGTCCCAGCACGACGAGATCGACCACCGCCTGGACGCCGTCGCCGCCGCGATAAAGCAGTGGCGCGCCACCCCGGACCAGCCGAGCCATGAGGCGGCCGTCCGCTCCTTGCGCGACCTCCTGCCGGTGCTGCGCGAGCACCTGGCGGCCGAGGAGTCGGCCATCCTCACCCTCATCGACGAGCACCTGACCGCCGAGGAGTGGGCCGAGGTCGGCCGCCACGGCCTCGCCGGCCTGCCACCGTCGAGCCACGCACTGCTGTTCGGCATGCTGCTGCACGACCTCGACCCGGAGCTTTACGAGCTGGTACGCGGCACCGTACCGCCCGAGATCTTCGACGTGGTCTCCGCCGTCGGCCCCCAGGAATACGCCGCCCACCGGGAGCGGTTGCTCGGACGGGCCTGACCACCTTCTGGGCCTGCGGCAGAAAGGCGCACATGTCCCTACGAACCTCGCCATCCGCCCCGGATCCGTCCGCCACTCTGGAGGCGGCGACCTGGGCGCTGGCAGCCCTGATCGCGACCCTTGACGAGGCCGCCACGAAACCCCTGGCCGAGGTCCTGGCCGCCGACCCGCAACGCACCGCCGTCCTGGAGGCGGCCGGGCTGGCGCAGCGGGACGGCGACACCTTGACCCTGCACCCGGCGTATCAGTACGCCGACGGCCCCAGCTACCGCAGCTCGGCGCAGGCCCGGCTCAGCTCGCTGCGCCAGGCGGTGGCGGCGGCCGCGGGCGAGTCGGGCACGGCCGGCTGGGCGGACCATGACGACGAGGTCCTGCGCAACCAGGGCCGCGCGTCGGCCGGCACCGGCCGCGCCCTCGCCACCAAGGTCGTCCCCGCCCTGCCCGGCCTCGCCGCACGGCTGGCCGAGCCGGGCAGCCGCATCCTCGACGTCGGCACCGGCATCGCCGCCCTGGCTCTGGCACTGGCGGAGGCGTTCCCCGAGGCGGAGGTCGTCGGCATCGACATCATGGAGCGGGTGCTGCGCCTGGCTCGCGAGGAGCTGGCCACCGCCGGCCCCGCCGCCGACCGCATCACCCTGCGCCACATGGACGTCGCGGCCGTATCGGACCAGGCCGTCTACGACCTGATCTGGCTCCCCGCCCCCTTCCTCTCCGAACCCACCCTCACACAGGCCCTCCCCCGCCTGATCGAGGCCCTGAAACCCGGCGCCTGGCTCGTGGTCGGCACCAACCCGGCTCCGGCTGACGGCCTGCGCCGTGCGGTGGCGGGCTGGCAGTCGGTACGCAACGGCGGCAACACGTACGACGCCGACCGCACCACCGAGGCTCTCACCACGTACGGGCTGAAGGATCAGCAACGCTTCCCCACGGTGCCGGGCGGCCCTGTCCTGGTAGCGGCGCGACGTACCTGATTTATCGCCCGAAATGACGATAAACCAGGACCCAATGGATTTCACTGGTCACTTTTTGGAATCAGCACTTGGCGAAGCAGGGCGCGTCACTCATAAATGAGACATGCAAGAAGCGGATGCCGCGAGCCCAGCCCTTCCCTCGGATTCAGCCGAAAGCCGGGAGCAGGACACCCGAAAAGCCTACGCGCAAGCCAGCAAACTGCGCCGTAAGGGATTTCCGCAGCAAGCGCTGACCGTCCTGGAGGCCATTCTCCACCGCGACCCGGACGACGCCGCCGCGCGCTACGCGCTCGTCGTGTGCCTGAACGACTTAGGGCGCGCCGCCGACGCCGTCCCTCACCTTCGCCGCATCCTGGCCGCCGTACCCGAGCACCACGAGGCGGCCTACCGTCTGGGCCGCATCCTCCAGGCGACGGGAGATCGTACCGGGGCCGCTGACGCCTACCGGCGTGTCCTGGAGATCGCCGAGTTCGCGGACGCGCGGGTGCGACTGCGCCAGTGCGAGGATCCGCCCTCGGGCCCTGCTGCCTCCGAAGAGCTGAGCCACACTTTCCCCTCAGGCGAGGACGTTCCACCGCCGCTGCGCGCCCGCGTGGACGCCCGCCAGGTCATCGACCGGGGCGAACTGAAGGACGCGCTCCGGCTCCAGGCCAGGCATCTCGCCCCGACCATGGTCGGCAAGGCCCTCCTGGCCACGGTGGCCGCAGTCCTGCTGGTGGGCGCGCTGGCCGGCGAGTTGCCCGGCGTTGCCGTCTTCGTCGTCGCCGGCGCCCTGTTCGGAACGCCTCGGGTCGCGGGGGCGGCAGCGCTGCTCGTCATGGTGGCCGGGGTGATCACCGGGTACGTGCGGTGGCCGGTGCGGCTCTGGAGCAACCTCGGGGACGCGCTGGCGTCGCTGCCGTCTTTCCCGGCGCTGCTCTTCCTTTGTGGAGCGACCCTCGCCCTGATCATCATGGTCATCGGAATCCCGGGCGCCCTCCTGAATTCCCGCATCAATGGGTCAGACGTCTACGAATACGGCGTCGAGATACGTAGAGGGCTTGTCCGGCGTACCGTCCAATTCATCTGGTACTACCAGATCGTTGAGGCGCCCAGTTACCTGCGCACCCTCGGCAGCTACTTCACGCACACCGCGTCGCTGGGAATCCGTTACAACGACAACGGCGCGTCGTCCGTCACCGAGATCGAAATGTCCGGCGTCGGAACTCCGGCGCTCGTCAAAAGAGTCGGCCGCTACCTGGAGTCCCGTATCCCCGCCGAACGCCTGCCCATCCGGGGGCCCTGGACCTGACCGCCCGCACGACCAGAAGGGAATGGCGACGATGGCTCAATCCTCTGACAAGCACCCGCCGACCGAACACCAGCCGACCGACCATCCTGACAAAATGCCCATGGGTCAGGAGCCCGCACCGCCCAACGCGGCACAAACCCTGATCGACCACCAAGCCGTCGAACGCTACTCCCCGCCCTTCGCCCAGACCGATCACTCGGCCCTCCACGCCCCACACAAGGCAGACCTGGCACCGCAGCACGAAGGAACCCGCCCGCAGGAGCACCACCACGCCACGCCCGCACCCGCGCCGCAAACACCCGCCGACGGCGGCACCTCCGAGCCGTCGGTCCCTTTCGACGCGGGTCCTCCCGAGCTGTGGCAGGCCAGAGCACACCCGGCACACACCGGGGCGGACGGCGGCCCTCCCACGAACGCGGCGCCCCCGGCAGGAACCGGCCAGAGCGGGTTGGATCAGATACAGTCGCAGATCGGCATCGACAACTCGCAGCCGTTCACGGTCCCAAGCGCGGAGCCGCCCGGAGCCCCGGGTTACGGCGAATCTCGCGCGGCCCCCGCGCACAAGCTCACACCGTCGGCCGAACACGATAGAGATGCGCAGCCGGCGGCGAACGACGCGTTCAATCTCAAGGCGCCTATGACGGGAACGCTGCCAGGCCTGGACTTCGGCGGCACCTACCAGCAGCCAGGCGACGGCCCATCGCACGGCCACCTGCCAGGCCTGGACTTCGGCGGGCAGAACCCCACCGATCCACCCAACCTGGACCTCGCCCCCGGCCCCGATCACCTCGGCACCTTCGACCATGCCGCGGACATGGGCCCGCCTCCGGCCATCGCCTGAGGCTGGAGAACGGCTTGTTCTATGTGGCTTCACACGCGCCTGTACGCGGCGCTCCCACGTATGGGACGAACATGCAGCCTGGAGTGCGGCTCCTCTGGGTATCCCCGTGCCTACCTGGCGGGCGGCTCAGCACTCTCAAGGACACGTTCTGGACGCTGGCCCGCCGATGTGGCGTGGAACCCGACGAGGCGTCCCTCGAAACAGTGTGCGCGGCCTGCGAATCGGCGTGCTGAGCAACTGCACTGTTGACCTGGCCGAAGAGACATCCGGACACCAGCTCAACATGTTCTCAGTTGCAGGTGAGGTGGACCGTCACGCGTCGCCGAGCGCGAAGGTGACGCCGATGTCGTTCGCGATGCCGTTGTTCCAGACATAGACGCGCGCGGCGAGAAGGGCCAGCATCTCAGGAACGCTGACTTCGAGACCGTCCGCGGCGTGGGCGAGGTTGGTCGCCTCTTCTTCCGAGAGGTTGACGGTCAGCCGCGGGAGAGGAACTACCGAGCGGGGTCGGTTGGTCTGGTCGCTCATAGCCGGCCCTTCACGGAGGGACGCGAGCCCGTGCCACGGGGTGGGCACGTGTTCCCCGCGCTGCCACCCCTGCGGCGACGACCTTGTCCGGTCAGTTGCAGACCGAGGCGGTTGCGGTTCTGAGGGCCTGGCGGTGGAGGGTGTCCAAGTGTTCCCTTTTTGCGCCTGATGCGGTGGCCAGCGTCAGTTGGGTCGCGCAGGCCACCGGCTTCTTCCTGATGTGCTCCGTGGACTTCAGGCTGTCCAGGAGTTCCGTGGTGAGGCGGTCGAGGCGCCGGCGGATCTCCGCCAGGTCGGGGCGGGTGGTCGGGGCCTCTTCCGGGTGGGCGGTCCAGCGGGCGAAGAGGCCCTTCTGGACGACCTTGCTGGCGGTGATCTGGTCGCGGAAGAACGCCACCGCGGCGTCCCCGTCCACCCCCAGGTCCTCGGCCTGCCGGCGTACCTGGTCAAGGACCTGCTGCTCGCGGACCGGGTCCTCGATGGGCGAGTCGGTGCCGAACTTGGAGGCGGCCACGTCGTCGCTCACCAGGAGCCGTTCGATGACGAGGTCCGTCAACGGGCCGAGCTTGCCCAGCGACGACGACGGTGGCGCCGCGACCACGCCGCCCACGGCGGCCGGGGCCGCCGATGCCATCGCCTCGGGCACGGACAGGGCCGTCGTGGCTCCGAACATTCCGGCGATCACCGCGAAGCGGGTCATCCTCGTACGCAGGTTCATGCATCTACCTTTATCTCGTTAGGGAAGAGGGGGTTCAGGACGGGTCCGGCAGCGGGATCGCGCGGAAGATCCGGTCCGGGTCGTAGCGGTGTTTCACCTTCAGGAGCCGTTCGGCGTTCGGGCCGTAGGCGTGGGCGATCTGGGCTGATTCGTCGTCCCCGAGGAGGTTGGGGTAGCCGCCGGGCAGCGCGTCCGGTTCGAGGGCGCGGGCCACGTCGGCGGCCCAGGCGCGGTGGCCGGCCGCCTGCGCGTCGCCGGACTGCCAGAGGGCGATGATCTCGATCATCAGGTGCGGGTCGCGGTTGCCGAACGCCGTCTCCGTGACCGGTACGCGGGCCGCGGCCCCGTGCAGGTGGTGCACCGAGACCGCCGAGTAGGGCGAGGTCAGGGTGGAGCCGGCGACGCTCAGCACCTCGCGTACGCCCGGCGAAAGGGACGGCACGGAACGCGGACGGATCTCGACGTGCCGGCCGAAGGGGAACTGCGCGTCGATGCCCGCGAGCAGCTCGGGCATGGTGGCGGGGCCGATCTGGGAGAGGAGGGGCGTGCCGAGGCCGCCGAGCCGGGCCAGCGCTCGCTCCCCCGCCGCCGTGTCGTCGCCGCTCCAGGTCGGCGAGAGGAACACGACCGGCTTGCCGTCCGGGCCCGCCAGGACGCCGGACTGCACGGTCAGCTCGTCCGGGCTCCCGGTCAGGACGTCCTGCAGTCCGGCCAGTACGGCCCCGGCCTGTTCCCACGCGAACAGCACCATGCCGGACAACAAGGTCGGCACGGCGTGCAGCCGTACGCGCATCGAGGTGACGACGCCGAAGTTGCCCCCGCCGCCGCGCAGTGCCCAGAACAGGTCCGGCTCGCGTTCGGCGTCGGCGGTGACGAGGGAGCCGTCGGCGAGCACGACGTCCGCGGCGAGCAGGTTGTCCAGGGCGAGCCCGAACCGGCCGCTCAGCGGCCCGTAGCCGCCGCCGAGCGTCAGGCCCGCCATGCCCACGGACCCGGCGGAGCCGGTCGCGGCGGTCAGGCCGAACGGCTGCGCGGCGCGTACGACGTCGGCGGCCGTCGCCCCACCCGCGACCTCGGCGACCTTCGCCTCAGGGTCCACGGTCACCTGCCGCATACCGGACAGATCGATGGTGAGGCCGCCGTCGCTGAGCGATCGTCCCGCCCAGTCGTGGCCGCCGCCGCGCACCGACAGCGGCACCCCGGCCTCGCGCGCGGCCCGTACGGCGGTCTGGACGTCGGTGTGATCGCCGCACCGGACGATGACGCCGGGCCGGGCTAGGACGGCGCCGTTCCAGATGGCGCGGCCGGCGTCGTAGTCCGGCCCTGTGGTGATGACGCGGTCGGCGTGGATGGTCCGCCGCAGGGTGTCGGCCAGGCGGCCGATCTGGTGCTGGGTCATGGGTTGAGACCTCACTCGGGAGGAGCGTGCGGATCGGCTGGTCCGCCGCCGGCCGGAGGGTCCGTACCGGCCGGCGGGGAACATGAGGCCCATGCTCAGCGGGCGCTGCGGGCGGCCTTCTCGATCAGGTTCGTGACCGCGTCGGGGCGGCTGACCATCACGGCGTGGGAGGCGTTGACCTCCTCGACGCGCGCACCGGCCCGCTTCGACATGAAGCGCTGCAGGTCGGGCGCGATCGCCTTGTCCTGCCGGGTGATGAGGCTCCAGGACGGAATGGTCCGGTACGCCTCCTTCTCGCCGGCGTCGGTGACCGCCTTGGTGTTGGCGGGACGCTGGACGGTCGCGAGGGTGGCGGCCGTGGCCTTGTCGACGTCGCCGGCGAACGACTCACGGAAGTGGGCCGGGTCGATGGACACCTCGGCGCCGTCCGGGACGGTGGTCGTGACCAGCGGGATGGCCGGGGAGGACTTGGCGGCCAGGTCGCCGACGGTCTCGCCCTTGGCGGGGATGAAACCGGCGATGTACACCAGGGCCTTGACGTCGGGGTCGGAGACGGCGGAGTTGGTGATCACGGCGCCGCCGTACGAGTGGCCGACCAGCACCAGGGGGCCGTCGATCGAGGCCAGGTAGCTGGAGACGTAGGCGCTGTCACTGGTGAGGCCCTGCAGCGGGTTGGCGAGGGCGCGCACCGGATAACCGTCCTTGCGCAGCCGCTCCACCACCGACGACCAGCTCGACGACTCGGCCCACGCTCCATGCACCAGGACGATGGTCGGCTTCGCGCCGGTGGACTTCGCACTGTCCGCCATCGCCACGCCGGGCGCGGTGGCACCGATCAAGGCGAGGGCGCCGACGGCGAGTGCGGCACGGCGAAGCATACGGGTTCCCATGATGTGGCCTTTCAGGTCAGAACGACTTACGACGTTCCCCCAGACAAGGGAGAACGTTCGGTCTCATCATGGCACACCTGGCACACCAGTCAAGACCGAACGTTCTCCCTCACACCTGGATCAGTCCGCGGATGGCGGGGTGTCGGTCCAGCCGGAGTCCAGCACCACGGTGACCCGGTCCTCCTTCGACCCGCCGCCGGTGACCGCGTAGGTCAGCACCTTGGAGGTGTCAGGGTCGATGATCAGCCTGCCCTGAGCAGGTCCACCTCCCTGGAGCGGGAAGGTCACGGAGACGCCCGCCCGCCCCCGGACGTCGGTGGTCCGGCCTTCGACCCGCACCGCGGGCAGTTTCGCCAGCGCTTGGTACGCGGCGCCGCGCACCTGCGGGGAGGCGGGCAGCGCGTACAGGAGTGAGGCCAAGGTGGGCGGCAGGCCGTCCGCCACGGAACCGGCGAAGTCCCGATCGCGGCGGATCGCCTCAGCGGCCCGGTTCTTCAGCGCTTCCGGGTCGGCGGGCAGCGCCGCGATCTCCTTGATGGTCATGGGCATGGCGCTCCAGTAGAGCTTCCGCTCCCCCTTGAGCCGGGTGAGCGTGCCCGCGCCGGGCGAGGTGGAGTAGAGACCGCCGTCCCTTCCGATCGTCCACTCGGTCGGTGATCCGTCCCGGCGCCATGCCTCCCTGTCGAGGGGGCGTGCGGCGAGCCTCCTGCCGCCGATCCACGCCCGGCCGTCCTTGGCGAACCACGTCTCCGAGAGATACGAGGTCTCCAGACGGTAGGTGTCGCCGTCGCGGCCGTACGGTCCCGCCGAGCCCACGTACAGCTCCTTGAGATGCCAGTACGCGCCCTCCGGGGCGGCTTGGGCCTTCGCGGCGGCGGCCAGCAGGAGCGACGTCCCCGGCATGGCAGGTACGACCGTGGGCGTGGGCTGGACGAGGAAGACCGCCGTCGCGGCCGCGGCCGCGGCGAGCCCGATGGCCCCGGCCCGCCACGGCGTCCGCCTGGCCGTCCTGCGCGTGGGCGCCGGAGTCGCCATGATCGCCGCACGCAGGTCGCGCGCGGCGGGCCCCTGTTCCGGCGCGTGCGGTGCCGGGTCGATGGCCTTCATCAGGGTGTCGATGTCGCTCATGCTTCCCCCATCGCGACCGTCATGGACGTCTGCCGCTCCAGCGCCGCCGCCATCCGTTTGCGCGCCCGGTGCAGCCGGGTACGGGCGACGATCGGCGTACATTTCAGGACCTTGGCGATCTGCTGGCCGGTCAGGTCCTCCCAGCAGGCCAGCGCCAGCACCTCGCGGTCACGTTCGGACAAAGCGTCGAAGGCCGCGCGTACATGGTCCAGATCCACCGATCCGGCCGGCCGGTCGGCGGCCAGTTCCGCGCGCAGCCGTTCGGTGAGCGCGGCCCTGCGCGATGCGCCGCGCTGCTGGTTGGCCAGCACGCGGCGGGCCACCCCGTACAGCCATAACAGCGCCTCCTCGCCCTCGGGCACGTCGCCGATGCGCCGCCAGGCGGTGAGGAACGTCTCCGAGATGACGTCGGCCGCGTCGTCGGGCGAGCCGGTACGGCGGGCGGCGTACTGATGTATCGCCGGGTAATACGCGTCGTAGACCGCTTCGAAGCGATCTCGGTAGGTCACGAAGTCTCCTTGCCACAAGGTGTCGAACATCTGGTAAATGTCCGGCACCTTGCGGAATGTGGCGGCTCGCTAGGAGGAGGTTGAGCCGGCCAGTTTGGCGACCATGCGGACCAGGGCGTCGCGGGCGCCGCCGATGCCGTCGCCCATGATCATCTGGGCGAGCGGCGGGGTGGCGTACCACCAGCCGGCCAGGGCGATCACCGCGTACAGCAGCTCGCCCGGCGTGAACTCCGACGGCAGCGTGCCGTCCTTCTGTGCGGCGGCCAGGGCTGAGAGCTTGGCGGCGTAGTGGGCGGCGCGCTCTTCCCTGGCGGCGATGGGGTCGCCGCCGCGGTGCAGGCCCTCCCAGTAGAGCAGCCTGATGAACTGCGGGTGCTCGCGGTGGTAGTCGTAGACGCGGCCGGCGTACGCGGGCAGGTCGGCAGCGAGCGGCCCGTCCAGCGGCACGGCCTCGGCCAAACGCTCCAGACTCCAGCTCAGCACGGCGGCGAACAACTGCTCCTTGTTGCCGAAGTACTGGTAGATGCGCTCCTTGTTGACGCCGGCCGTGGCGGCGATGCGGTCGAGCCTGGCCGCCTCGGGGCCGTGCTCCGCGAACTCTTCGACCGCCGCGTCGAGCAGGAGTTGCCGGGTGCGGGCCGTGTTCCATGCCATGTTCCCAGCATAGCCGCACTATCCAACTCGACAGTTGGAGATTCGTGTGCAAAACTCCAACTGATGAGTTGGATTATCGAGGGGGACCCGTCATGCCTGCCACACCGTCCGTGCACCGCCGCGCCCTGATCACCTGGGCGGCCGTCTACGCGACGCTCATGCTGGTGCAACTGCTGCTGGAGCCGGTCATCAGCCCGCTGCCGCAGGCGCTGCGCACGCTGGTGGTGACCGCGATCGTGGTGCCCGTGGTGGTCTACCTGCTGGTCCCGGCCCTCCTGCGCGTCAACGCCCGCCTTCATCGGCGCGAGCGGTGAAGCACCATGACCGGACGGTCGTCAAGTCCCGTATGCTCGGCCCATGAAGAGGGTGATCTCGTGGCCGTAGGGGAACGCGACGGCGTCCGCACCCGGGCGCGCATCCTGGAGGCCGCGCAGGAGCTCTTCGTGGAGCGCGGCTACGCCGGCACCTCCATCGCCGACATCGCGGGGAAGCTGGGCACCAGCAAGGCCACGCTCTACTACCACTTCAACTCCAAGGAGCTGATCCTCGGGGCGCTCATCACCGAGCCGCTGTCGCTGTTCGCGAAGCTGGCCGAGCGCTGCGCGAAAGAGCGGCTCAGCCCCGAGGAGCTGCTGCGCGCCCTGATCGATCTGACGGTGGAGACGCACGCGGTCAACGCGCTGCTGAGCAGCGACCCGTCCATCTCCCGCGTCCTGCGCGGCATGTACGACGTCGAGGGCAGCACCCGTACGTTCATCCACGCCCTGGCCGGCCCCAACGCGAGCGACGAGGCCCTGGCCCGTGCCTGGGCCGCGTTCGCGGTGGCCAAGCAGGGCGCGTTCTGGGCGGTCGAGGCCGGAAACGGCACGCTCTCGCCGGCACAGAAGCAGGAGTTCCTGGCCGCCGCGCTGCGCTGCCTGGATCAGTGACCGCCCCCGGGGCAACGGCGGGTGGCCACCGGCGTGGCCGGTCGGCTCCCGCCTCGTGGCGCTTGCCCTGACCGCCGGGGCGGCAATCCCGCTCCATCCACCTATGCCGCCGTACCTTTCCATTGCCGCAAGAGCCTTGACGACCGTTCGGTCAGGTACCTACGCTGAGGCCAACTGACCGACCGTTCGACAAGTAGCGGGGGTGCCGCGTGACCGACGCACAGCAGGAGCAGGACGCGGCACCACAGGCAGGGGCGCGGTTCGCGTGGACGCGCCGTCACACGCTCACCGTGGTCGTCATCTGCGCGGCACTGATCCTGGACACGATCGACATCTCGATCATGAACGTCGCCCTGCCCCCGATCAAAAGCGAACTCGGCTTCACCGAAGCCGGGCTGAGCTGGGTCGTCAACGGCTACCTGGTCACCTTCGGCGGCTTCCTGCTGCTGTGCGGACGCATCGGCGACATCCTCGGCCACCGGCGCATGCTGATCGCCGGCCTCGTGCTCTTCGCCGCGTCCTCCCTGGCCGCCGGCCTGGCACCCAACGCGGAAACCCTCATCGTCATGCGCGCCGTCCAAGGCTGCGGCGCCGCACTCATCAGCCCCATGACCCTGGCCCTGCTCGCCAGGATCTTCCCCGAAGGCCCCCGCGCCAAAGCCATCGCCGCCTGGGGCATGGCCGCCGGCCTCAGCGGCATCCTCGGCCTCGTCCTCGGCGGCCTGCTCACCATCGGCCCCGGCTGGCGCTGGATCTTCCTCATCAACGTCCCCATCAGCGCCCTCGTCATCGCGGGCGTCCTGCTCTGGATCGCCCGCGACCACCGCCCAGCCCGCCGCACCCAGCGCTTCGACCTCACCGGCGCCGTCCTGTCCACCGCCGGCGTCACCCTGCTCACCATCGGCATCGTGCAAAGCAGCCAAACCGGATGGACCTCACCCACCACCCTGCTGCCCCTCATCGTCGGCCTGGCGCTGCTCGCCGCCTTCACCCTCCACGAAGCACGCGCGAAAGACCCCCTGCTGCCCTTCACCCTCCTCAAAATCCCCAACGTCGCCGGCGCCAACGTCACCCAGGCCCTCGTCGGCGGCGGCATGTTCGCCATTCTCTACATCGCCACCCTCTACCAGCAGGAAGTCCTGCACTACAACCCCCTGCAGACCGGGCTCGGCAGTCGGGACCCCAGGGCAGCTACCTCGTCAACATCCTCGGCCCGTCCATCGTCATCGGCGTCGGCATGGCCCTGACCTTCCTGCCGCTGTCCCTGGCCGCCGGCACCGGCGTGCCCGCCGACCGCCAAGGCATCGCCTCCGGCCTCATCAACGTCTCCCGCGTCACCGGCGGCGCACTCGGCCTGTCCGTCATCGCCGCCATCGCCGCCGCCCAGACCAACCGGCAACTCGACGCCGGAACAGACCCCCTCATCGCCCACACCAGCGGCCACCAGCTCGGCTTCCTCATCTCCGCCGCACTGCTCCTGCTGTCCGTCCTCACCGCACTGATGCTGCCGCCCAAACCCAGATGATCAGGACTTCTCGTCGCTCGTCAGGGAGGCCGTCAGCTGGTGCCAGGCGGCGCGTTCGGACGGGCTCAGGCGCAGGTCCGGTACGTCGTGCTCCGCGCGCCCGTCCCAGAGCAGGGGCAGCGAGGGCGCGTGGACACCGGCGCCCAGCATGACCAGACCTGCGTAAAGGTGCTTCCCGGCCTTGCGCGCCCACACCTGGGCTGAGCGAAGGAATGACATGAGGCTCTCCAGCGCGAGGGGACCGTCACGTTATCGAGCCGCACTCGAGGGACGCTGGTGCCGCCGCCGGGTGCTGGATCCGTTCCTGCATCACCCTCGTCCCTTCCCCCGAGCGCGGCTGGACGGCCCCTTGAACCGTGAGGGCCATCCGGGTGTTGAGGCCGTCGTCTCCTGGGAGAGCCAATGATCACGAAGCAGCAAGCGGCAGATCGCGAGCACGTCGTCAGCGGTCACAGGGGCCGGGTAACGCCTGACCTCGTGGATGCGATGGCTAGAAAGCGTAACGTGTCGCTCATGCTGCTTCTGACGGGTGTTCGTGCTCGAAAGTGCGGGGGTAGGGTGAGGGCTTGTGACGACGTTTCGGATCAGTGAGGCCGCGGCGCTGCTCGGGGTCAGCTCCGACACCGTCCGCCGGTGGGTGGACGCGGGCCGGTTGCGGGCCGAGCGCGACGAGCACGGGCATCGGCAGGTCAACGGCGCCGACCTGGCGGCGTTCGCCCGCGCGCAGGTCGGGGAGAGCGGCGGGGGCGGGCGTTCCTCGGCGCGCAACCGGTTCAGGGGGATCGTGACGGAGGTGGTCCGCGACGCGGTGATGGCGCAGGTGGAGATCGCCGCGGGGCCGTTCCGTGTGGTGTCGCTGATGAGCCGGCAGGCCGCCGATGAGCTGGGCCTGGAGGTGGGGGTGGTGGCGGTCGCGGTGATCAAGTCGACCAACGTCGTCGTGGAGATCCCTGACCACGAGCGCGTGGCCAGTCAGGTGTGAGGAGCCGGCCCTTGGTGTTTCGGCGCATGTCCTCGTGGGCGCTCGTTCTGCCCGTCGCGCTGGTCCTTGCCGGGTGCGGGTCAGGAGGGCCCGCCGCTGGAGGGAGCAAGGAGGTGACGGTGTTCGCGGCGGCGTCGCTGACCGGGACGTTCACCGAGCTCGGGAAGGTCTTCGAGGCCGCTCATCCGGGTACGTCGGTGCGGTTCAACTTCGGCTCCAGCGCCACGCTGGCCCAGCAGATCGTCCAGGGCGCCCCGGCCGACGTCTTCGCCGCCGCGAGCCCGGCCACCATGAAGACCGTCACCGACGCGTCCCTGGCGGGCTCGCCGGCCACGTTCGTCCGCAACAAGCTGCAGATCGCCGTCCCCGCTGATGACCTGGCGCACATCGACGAGCTGAAAGACCTCACCGACCCGAAGGTGAAGGTCGCGCTCTGCGCCGAGCAGGTGCCGTGCGGCGCGGCCGCCGCCAAGGCGCTGGACGCCGCCGGGCTGCAGGTCAAGCCCGTCACCCTGGAGCAGGACGTCAAGGCCACGCTGACCAAGGTCGAGCTGGGCGAGGTGGACGCGGCGCTGGTCTACAAGACCGACGTCATCGCCTCCGCCGGCAAGGTGCGGGGCATCGCGTTCCCCGAGGCCGACCAGGCGGTCAACGACTATCCCATCGCCACCATCACCGAGGCCCCGGCCGGTGACGCGGCCCGGCGGTTCGTCGACCTGGTGCTGTCGCAGCAGGGCAAGGACGTGCTGACCAAGGCCGGATTCGAAGCGCCATGACGAACGCTCCCGTCCAAGACCAGACCGGCCCCACGACCCGAGGACGCGAGGCGTCCGGCAGGCTGCCGTGGATGCTGGTGGTGCCCGCGCTGATCGGGCTCGTCTTCCTGGTGCTGCCGCTGGCGGGGCTGCTGGTCCGCGCACCGTGGACGACGCTGCCCGGCCGGCTGGCCGAGCCGCAGGTGCTGGAGGCGCTGCGGTTGTCGCTGGTCACCGCCACCATCGCCACCGCCGCGTGCCTGCTGCTCGGCGTGCCGCTGGCCTGGCTGCTGGCCAGGGTCGACTTTCCCGGACGGCGGGTGGTGCGGGCGCTGGTCACCGTGCCGCTGGTGCTGCCGCCGGTGGTCGGCGGTGTGGCGCTGCTGCTGGTGCTCGGCCGGCGCGGAATCGTCGGACAGTGGCTGGAGGCGTCGTTCGGGGTCACGCTGCCGTTCACGACGGCCGGGGTGGTCATCGCCGAGGCGTTCGTGGCGATGCCGTTCCTGGTGATCAGCGTGGAGGGGGCGCTGCGCGGCGCCGACCAGCGGTTCGAGGAGGCCGCCGCGACGCTCGGCGCCTCGCGGTGGACGGTGTTCCGGCGGGTGACGCTGCCGATGGTCATGCCTGGTGTGGTGGCGGGCGCGGTGTTGTGCTGGGCGCGGGCGCTGGGCGAGTTCGGGGCGACCATCACGTTCGCCGGCAACTTCCCCGGCACCACCCGTACGATGCCGCTGGCCGTCTACCTGGCGCTGGAGACCGAGCCCGAGGCCGCCATCGTGCTCAGCCTGGTCCTGCTGGCCGTGTCGGTGGTCATCCTGGCCAGCCTGCGTGATCGGTGGGTGAGCGCGCCGTGACCCTCGATGCCCGCCTGGTGGTCACCAGGCCCGCCTTCACCCTCGACGCCACGCTGCACGCCGCCGCCGGTGAGGTGGTGGCGCTGCTCGGCCCGAACGGGGCCGGCAAGACGACGGCGCTGCGGGCGCTGGCCGGGCTCACCCGCCTGTCCGCAGGTCACATCTCGCTGCGGGGCCGGGCGCTGCACACCCTGCCCGCCGAGAGCCGGCCGATCGGCATGGTGTTCCAGGACTACCTGCTCTTCCCGCACCTGTCCGCGCTCGACAACGTCGCCTTCGGGCCGCGCTGCCAGGGTGTGCCCAAGGCCGAGGCCCGCCGCGCCGCCGCCGAGCTGCTGGAACGCGTGGGGCTGGCCGATCGGGCCGGTGCCAGGCCGCGGCAGTTGTCCGGTGGGCAGGCGCAGCGGGTGGCGCTGGCCCGTGCGCTCGCCGTACGGCCCGAGCTGCTCCTGCTGGACGAGCCGCTGGCCGCGCTCGACGCCCACACCCGGCTTGCAGTCCGCTCCCAGCTGCGCCGCCACCTCGCCGACTTCGACGGCGCGACCGTGCTGGTCACCCATGACCCGCTGGACGCCATGGTGCTGGCCGACCGGCTGATCGTCATCGAGCAGGGGGCCGTCGTCCAGGAGGGGCCGCCCGCCGAGGTCGCGCGCCGGCCCCGTACGGACTATGTCGCCCGCCTCGTCGGGCTCAACCTCTACCGGGGCAGCGCCGACGCCGGCCGGGTCAAGGTCGGCGAGCTCCTGCTGCACAGCTCCGAGCACCTGTCAGGGCCCGCGTTCGTGGCCTTCCCGCCCGCCGCCGTCGCCCTCTACCGCTCGCGTCCCGACGGCAGCCCGCGTAATTTGTGGCGGGCCCGCATCGACGGGATCGAACGGCACGGCGACAACGTCCGCGTCCACCTCGACGGCCCGATCACGGCCTTCGCCGACATCACCCCGGCCGCCGTGGCCGACCTCGACCTCAGCCCGGGGCAGGAGATCTGGGCGTCGGTCAAGGCCACCGAGACGCACGCCTACCCCGCATGAGAGGTGTACGAGCAGGCTCCCAGCACGAGGGCTCCCCCGAGGCCGCCGAACGCCAGGCCCCCGAAGAGGATCATCCAGGTCACGTCCGCGCTGCTGGTGAAGGGCTCCGGCGGCGCGAACGCCGGTATCACCCCGGTCAGGGAAAGCGGCACCATGACGAGGAGGACGAGCCCGTACCCGCCCAGACACACCCCGGCCACCCACGCGGGGATCAGCGGCAGGAGGCGCGGCACCCGTCGCCCGGCCAGGAAAAGCGTCCACCGCGGAAAGATCTTCCCCCACCGATGCACCAGCCCGAGCGCGAGGAACACGCCGAGCAGGGCCGCCAGCACCGTCAGATCGATCCCCACGGCCGCCAGCGCCTCGTAGACCGCGCCGCCGTCGCTCTCGACGCTCCGTAACCAGTCCTGGCCGCTCACCCCGAGCGCGTCTCCCCCGAGGGTCCACACGGTCTTCACCACGGACCACGGCAAAAGCCCGCACAGCAACACGTACACCCACACCCTGACCCGCAACGACGCAGTCACGCCACCCCTCCAGCCCTTTCGAACGCTCGTAACGTGACCAGCGTCCTGTCATGGGCCCAGAGCGCGCCTCCCCCGCGCGAGGGAATCGACGGGATGTGAGGGTTGAGACGTTCGAGGTCGTAACGGAAGCCTGAACCGCATGACGTGACAAGCTACAGAGGGCGATATTTCGGAACTCGTCCGCCGTCACCGACCCGGCGTACCGGCGGCGCGGGCACAGCCGGGCGATCACGCTCGGCCTGCTCGACTGGTTCCGGGCACGCGACGCCGTACGGGTCGACCTCACCGCCTCCCGCGAAGCGGAACCGCTCTGCCGGGATCTCGGCTTCACCGACCACCCCGATCCACTGCCGTGCTGGATAGCCGTGACGGCGTCGCAGCACCGCTGGGTCACGGCGGCGGCCCACCTCGTCTCCCGGCAACCGGCCGAAGACCGCGAGCCGGGCGCGCCCGAAAGCCTCCTGATGCGCCGCCATGAGCCGGAGGCGGACACCTGAGACGTCCTTGGAGACGCTCAAGCGTCGCGCTGGATGCGGCGGAGAGGGTGGGAACGGGTGGTGGGCACCCGTTCCCCACTTATCTAGGCGTTCTCCTCGTCGGCGATCACGATGTCGTCGAGGTCGAGGATCTCGCCGACGGAGCCGTCGCCGCCCAGCTCCAGTGAGACGGCGGCAGTGCCCGACGGGGCGGTGAGCTGCTGGGTGAACTCCTTCCAGTTCGTCGTCAGGCCGCTCAGCGGGATCTCGTCGGTGCGGATCAGCTCCTGCTCGGAGTCGCGCCACAGCACGCTGATCGTCGCGTCGGCGATCCCCGGGGTGCCCTGCCGGGCCCAGAAGCTGATCTGCTTGGCGCCGGCCCTGGTCTCGAAGCCGGGCCAGTTGTCGAGGGCGACGCCCCAGCCGTTCGCCTCGGTCACCGCGATGCGCAGACCGTAGTCGCCCTCGTGGGCGGCATCGGCGGACCGCTCGACGGAGCTGCTGTACCAGGCGGACCACTGGCCGATCGAGCCTTCGAGGGTCGAGGTGTCGGCGTCGAGGGCGTTGGGCACCGGCGGCTCCTCGGTCGAGCCGTTGTAGGTGCTGCCGGCCTCCTGGTTGTACGGGGCCGAGCGCCAGGCGTCCCAGGAGATCGTCTCGCCCCAGCCCTTGGCGAACTTCCAGTCGCCGACGTAGGTGTTGCCGGTGAAGCTGTTGCCCGCGTCGAACATGATGTCCTGCTGGATCTCCGACACTGTGTACGGCGCCCACGGCATGTTGTCGGCGCCCTGGGCGTACAGGGCCTGGACCCCGCAGTAGGTGCCGGCGCAGGGCACGACCGAGCGGTCGAAGCGGAACTCGTTGCCCGTCACCTTCACGTTGCGCGAGTGCCAGCGGCAGTCGGTGCGCTGCGGCTCGTTCGCGATCGAGGTGTAGCAGGGGTGGGCGTCGTTGATCGGGTTGGGGTACTCGAAGTCGTACGGCTCCGGGATCACCGTCGGAGCGACGAACGGCGTGCAGTAGGTCTTGCTGGTGTTGCCGTTGGAGTTGCAGAAGCGGTTGGCGTTCTCGAAGATCGAGATGCCGGAGAAGTTGTCCTCGAAGTAGTTGTCGCTGATCCTCAGGTCGGTGCTGCCGCTGGTGTCGCTCGCGAGGCGCGCGTCACCGCCCGACTCGGAGATGTAGATGGCCGGCGCCGGCGAGCCCTGGTTGTCGTTGCCGCTCACCCAGGCGTTCCGCTTGAAGACGTTGCGGGTGATCGTGGCGTTGTAGCTGATCTCGTACCAGATGCCGATGCTCTCGTTGTGCTCGATCCAGTTGCGGTCGAACAGGAAGTCGATGTTGTTGGTGTCGGCCCAGAGGCCCACGCCCAGGTTGTCGTGGACGTAGTTCTGTGTGACGGTGGCGCCTTCGACGTCCCAGAACTTGACGCCGCCGGAGCAGCCGCACCCTTCGATCTCGGCCTCCCAGTCGTCCTGGTTGTTGCCGGAGATCTCGTTGTTGTGCACGACGATGTCCTTGATCGCCGCGTCGCCCTCGATCTGCGGGCGGTACATGCTGATGCCGTACTGGCCGTTGTCCTTCAGGCAGCTGTTGCGGATCGTGTTGGTGTTGCCGAGGAACACCGCGGCGCCGTCGTTGTGGTGCGCGTAGAGGTGCTCCATCACCCAGCCGCTGCTCGCGTCGTGGTTGATGACGCCCTCGTTGTTGTTGTCCTTGCCGCGGCCGAAGTTGCGGACCTCGAGGTAGGCGATGCGCACGTTGGAGGCGCCGCCGGAGAAGGCGTAGAGGTTCTTGTTCTGGCCGTCCAGGATGGCGCCGGGGGCGCCGAGGAAGACGCTGTCGTCCCCGGGGCTGATCTGGCTGTACTGCTCGTCGCCGAGGGTGTGGGTGCCCGGGGCGAACCAGTAGGTCTTGCCGCTCTGGCCGAAGTCGAAGCCGGCGTTGTCGCCCGCCGGGACCACGATGGCGCCCTGTGGTGCGCCGGCCGGTCCGTCCTGCCAGGTCGCGTTGTCGCAGACCTTCATGGTGTCCGGCAGTTCGGTGTACCAGCCGCCGGCCGCGCTGTCGTCGGCCACCGCGGCGGTGGCCGGTCCGGCCAGCAGGCCGGCGCCGGTCACCAGGGCGAGTAACGCACTCACGACAACAGGGTGTCGCATGAAAGCTCCCGTTCTACGAAACGTTGTTGATCGTGAAGGGTAGCGGTCAAGATCAATAGCAGTCAGCCGAATCACCTGCGAACGTCCGACCGATTTGTCCCGAACCTCCCAAGGACTTGACCCTGACGTCAGCGGTAGGTCTTAGCGTGCTCGCATGACCACGAAGAACCTGAACGGTTTCCGCATCGAGGGCGCGGTGGCGCTCGTGACCGGCGCCAACCGCGGGCTGGGCCGCCACTTCGCCCGGCAGCTTCTGAATCGCGGCGCGGCCCGCGTGTACGCCACCGCCAGGCGCCCGGAGACGATCGACCTGCCCGGCGTCGTGCCGTTGCGGCTGGACGTCACGGACGAGGCGCAGGTCCTGGCCGCGGCCGCCGCGGCGACCGACGTGACGCTCCTGGTGAACAACGCCGGCGTCAGCCACTCCACGTACTTCCTCACGACGGACCCGGCGGCCATCCGCGCGGAGATGGAGACGAACTTCTGGGGCACGCTGGCCGCCGTCCGCGCGTTCGCACCGGCGCTGGCGGCCAACGGCGGCGGGGCGATCCTGAACGTGCTGTCCGCGCAGTCCTGGCACGCCTACCCGGGCACGAACGGCTACCACGCCACCAAGGCCGCCCAGTGGGCGCTGACGAACGGCGTGCGCCTGGAGCTGCCGGGCACGCTCGTGACCGCACTGCATCTGGGGGCGGTCGACACCGACTTCAGCGCCGGTTACGACGGGCCGAAGGGCGACCCGGCCGAGGCCGTGCGGGCCGGCCTGGACGGGATCGAGGCGGGAGCGGCCGAGGTGCTCGCCGACGAATGGAGCAAGCACGTCAAGAGGTCGCTGGCGGAGGATCCCACCCGGTTGTACGACGAGATCCGGGCGGGCATGGTCTGACGTCATCTTGTATGAGTTTCGTATAATATGAACCTCATACAAGAGAGGGGACTCGTCATGATCCTTGTCACCGGCGCCACCGGCACCATCGGAAGCCGCCTCGTCGCCCTGCTCGCCGCCGAAGGCGCGAAGGTGCGCGCCGTCACCCGCGGCCCGCAGGCGTCCGGCCTGCCCGCGAACGTGGACGTCGTGGTGGGCGACCCGTCGCGGCCGGGCACGATGGTGGGGGCCATGGAGGGCGTCACATCGCTGTTCCTCCACCCGCGCGCCGTCGGAGACTCGGCGGCCGAGCTGTGCGCGCTCGCCAGGGAGCGCGGCGCCGGGCGGGTGGTGGCTCTCGCCGCGATCAACGTCGACGAGGACCTGGCCGCCCAGCCGTCCCGCTTCCAGGGCGACAGGAACAAGGAGGTCGAGGACGCCGCCGTCGCCAGCGGCATGGAGTGGGCGAGCCTGCGCGCCGCGTCCTTCGCGGTCAACACCCTGCACACGATGGCTCCGCAGGTCCGCGCGGGCGACGTCGTGCGGGGTCCGTACGCGGCCTTCGCCGAGCCCTTGATCCACGAGGAGGACCTGGCGGAGGTGGCCGCGCGGGCGCTGCTCGACGAAGGGCCGGCGTTCCGCAAGATGCCGCTCACCGGCCCGCAGGCGCTGTCGCACGAGGAGATGGCGACCGTCATCGGCGAGGTGATCGGCCGGCCGCTGCGCTATCAGGAGATCCCGCCGGAGGCGTACGCGCAGGGCATGGTCCAGCGGGGGTTCCCGCAGGCGTTCGTGGCGGCCCTGCTGGCCAGGTACGCCAGAGGCGCCGGACCGGCCGAGGCCGTCACCGACGAGGTGGCGAAGATCCTCGGCCGCCCCGCGCGCACCTACGCCGACTGGGTCGCCGACCACGCCACCGCCTTCCGCGGCGCGGCCTAGCCGATCGCGACGGGCCCGAGGCCGGCGGCGGTCCGTGCCAGCGCGCGGACGGCCGGGCTGTCGGTGACGGACGGCCAGATCAGGGCGAACTCGAGGATCGGGGCGTCGTGGATCGGGACGAACACGACGCCCGGCGGGTTGTTGTAGCGGGCCGCGAGCTCGCCCAGCGGGTGCACGCAGTGCCCGGCGGCCACCAGGGTGAGGATCTCGTTGAAGGTACGGGCGGCGGGCCCGCGCGGGATGCGGCGGCCCGACGGCGTACGGGCGGGGACCATGGACTCCAGCCAATACTCCGGGGCCGCCGGGCCGAGGTCGGCCACCCGCTCGCCGGCCAGGTCCTCCAGCGACACGCCGCGGCGTCCGGCGAGCGGATGCCCGGCCGCCACCGCCAGCACGCGCCCGCTGGTGAGCACGGTGGGGCCGACGGTGAGGTCGGGTTCGGCGATCGGCAGCCACAGCACGTGGGCGTCGGCCTCTCCCGCGCGCAGTGCGGCGAACGGGTCGGCGCCGGTGACCTCGCTGAAGAGCACGTCGCTGTCGGGGTGGCGGGCGCGGAAGGCGTCGATGAGCGGGCGCAGCTCGTACCCGGCGTGGCCGAACACCCCCAGACGCAGCGTCCGTCCCGCCGCCTCGGCCCGGGCGAGCCCCTGCTGGAGCAGGTCGTACGCCTGCGCCAGGTCCTCGCGCAGCCGCCGTCCGACCGGGGTCAGGGCGACGCGGCGGCTGGTGCGCTCGAACAGCGCCACGCCGAGCCGCCGCTCCTGCCGGGCGATGGCCTGGCTGACGCGGGCCTGCGAGACGTGCAGACGCTCGGCGGTACGGCCGAAGTGCAGCTCTTCTGCGAGCGTCAGGAAGATCTCGATGTCCCTCAGCTCCACGGATAACCCCCATGTTATGGATCGCCACACGAAGCCTACGTTGTTCTCTATGGCGCCGGCTTCGATGCTGGAGCCATGAACGACATGCGAGCGATCGCCGACCGCGTCGAGATCGAGGCCCTGCGCGGCGAGCTCACCGACGCCGTGATGATGCGCGACTACGACCGCGTCGAGTCCCTGTTCACTCCCGAGTGCGTGGTGCGGTGGCCGCACATCGGCAGGGAGTTCGCCGGCCGGGAGGCGATCAGGGCCGGCGTCGAGTGGGGGCAGGGCCTGTGGGAGTTCTTCGTTCAGAACGTCCACCCGGGCGTCATCAGGATCGACGGTGACACCGCGACCGGGCGGTCGTACATCCAGGAGTTCGGCCGGTTGCGCGACGGCGGCTCCCACCTGAACTACGCCATCTACCACGACCGCTACGAGCGCACCCCTGAGGGCTGGAAGTTCGCCGAACGCGTCTACGAGGTCAGGTACGCCGACTCCAGCCCTCTGCCGGGCTCGGCGTCCACATGATGTGAGTCACATACAATACGTGGGTCATATTTGTTCGCGCGGGAGGCCCACCGTATGACGTCCTCAGAGGCAGCCGACCCGGCGCGGTCACGGCGCCGGGTGACGAATGAGATCAAGGAGTCGCTGCGCGCCCTGAGCATCCAGCTGTCGCTGCTCAACCACCAGGTCGGCGCGCACGCGGGCCTCAAGGACGTCGATCTGTCCTGCCTCGACCTCATCAACCGGCACGGCCCGCTCAGCCCGACCGCGCTGGCCCGCCGCGCCGGCCTGCACCCCGCCACCATCACCGGCATCCTCGACCGGTTGCAGCGCGCCGGCTGGGTCACCCGCGACCGCGACCCGGAGGCGTCCGACCGCCGCGCCGTCATCGTCCGCGCCAACCGGGAGCGCAACGCGGAGCTGTTCGAGCTCTACGGCGGGATGAGCTCGAAGATGGACGAGATCTGCGAACAGTACGGCGACCACGATCTCGACCTGCTCGCCGACTTCCTCCGCCGCACCACCGACGCCGGCCAGGACGCGACCGGCGACCTGGCCCGCCGGTCATCATGACACGGGCCCCCGCACGATGCGCCGCCAGGCCGGCCCGCTGAGCGCGTACGCCCGCACGCTGCCGGCCGCGAACCAGCGCCACAGGTCAGGACGGGCGATCGTCGCGCCGGCGGCGAGCGCGACCAGCAGCGCGCTGCGCGGGTCGAACCCCGGTGTCAGCTCCTCCCTGCTGCCCGCGTAGCCGCCGCGGCGGGCGGCGACGGTGACGAGCTCGCGCAGCACCGCCTCGCGCCGGCCGGTGCGTTCACCGGCTCGACCAGGCGCGGGTTGAGGTCGATGAAGACGGGCCCGTCGGGGCCGAGGATGATGTCCGCCGACAGCGCGCCGTGCCGGCACAACGCCCGGCCGAGCTTGACCAGGTGGTCGCGGACGCCGGGCAGGGCGAGGCCGCGCTTGCGACCGGCTCCGCCCCGCGCGCCTTCGCCCTCCCTGCGGCAGGCGTGGAAGGCAAGCAGCTCCCCCTCGGAACACCGTCTGGATCATCGCCAGCGTGGCGGCGGCCGAGAGTTTGTCCTGTACGCGGGCGAGCGCGGCGAACGGGGGCACCACGGTGGCGGCCCGCCCGTCCGCCGCCCGGGACAGGACCGCCACCTGTTCCTGGGTGGGCGGGAGCACGTCGAAGCCGCCGGCCTCATATACGGTCAGTGCCGCTTCGAGCCAGGCGAACGGGTCGTCGCCGTAGGGCGGGACGCGGTGCAGGCGGCGTACGTGCCGGGTGAAGGCGCACACGCACAGCGGGTCGGACGTCAGCGCCTCGACCACGTGCCCGGCGCGCGACAGCACGGTGGCGCATTGACGTGAGGTGAGCCCTGAGCCGTCCGTCATCAAGATCCGCATGACCGCTCCTCAGGACCGCCTGCGGCACCTGGCCACCGGCGTACGGCGGTCGGCCGCCCGCCACCCCAGCGTGTTCCCGCTCCTGCTGCAGCGCCCCGCGGTCACCGAGGAGGCCCGCCAGGTCCGCGACCGGGCCCGCGCCGCCCTGCGCGAGGCGGGCCTGGACGACGAGCGGGCCGCCCGCGCGGAACGCCTCATCAGCACCGCCGTCCTGGGCTTCGCCACCAGCGAGGCGGCCGGCCGCTTCGACCACCACGCGCAGGACGTCAGGGACGCCGACTTCGCCTGCCTGCTCGACGCCCTGCGCGCCTTCGTCAGGTGATCGTGCCGGTGGTGCCGTCGATGGTGATGGTGGCGCCGTCGTGGAGGGTGTTCGTGACGTCCTGGATGCCGAGGACGGCGGGGATGCCGCGCTCGCGGGCGACGATCGCGGCGTGGGAGAGCACGCCGCCGGTCTCGGTGACGACGCCGGCGGCGATGCGCAGCAGCGGCGTCCAGGCGGGGTCGGTGAAGGGGCAGATGAGGATGTCGCCAGGACGCACGCGCGCGAAGTCGTCCGGGCCGCGGACGATCCGCGCGGTGCCGGTCGCTACGCCGTGGCTGCCCGGCATTCCGTTCAGCGCGGCCGACGCGAGCGGCGGGGGTGCGGCGGTGATCGGGCGTGCTTGGAGGATCCAGGTGCGGCCGCCGGCGATCGCCCATTCGACGTCCTGCGGGCCGCCGCGTACGGCGGCGATCGTCCTGCCCAGAGCGGCGAGCGCTGTGGCGGTCGCGTCATCGAGCGCCGGCCGATCGCGGGCATCGAGCGGCACGTCGGACGTGACCAGCTCGCCGCCGCGCCGGTCGAGGCGGGTGCGTTTGCGGGCGATCGTGCGCGTGACCGATTCGGCGACGAGGTAGGTGTCGGGGGTGACCGTGCCGCCGACGACGCTGGGGCCGAGCCCCCATGACGCCTCGATGCGGGCCGGGTCGTGCGGGGCCGCGGGGGTGAACAGGACGCCGGACACGTCGGCGTCCAGGTGGCGCTGGATGAGGACGGCCATGGCGCGGTCGCCGTGGTGGTCGAGGGCGCGTGGGGTGAACAGCGAGGCCCGGCAGGCGCGTACGGCCTCGATCACCGCGTCGGGCCCTCGTACGGCGAGAAAGCTCTCATACTGACCGGCTGCCGAAGCGTGCGCGGTGTCCTCGTCCGAGGCGGACGACCGCACCGCGACGGGCGCGTCACCGAACTCCTCGACCGCCCGCCGCAGATCCGCACCGGCATCGGCGAACGGCACGACGAACCCGTCCGGCACCGGCAGCCCCGCCCGCAGCAGCGCACCGAGCGCCCCGGCCTTGCCTCCGCACGTCTCGGGAACAGCCGCCCTCAGGGGTACGATCATCTGCCCTCATCAACAAAAGATTGACAACGATTTATTGATGTTGGACCATAACCGACATGTCACGCAACCCACGAGAGGAAGCCGACCGCGAGAAGGAGGCCCGTGAACGCCTCCTGCGCCTCGGCGCGGACGCGCTCGACCCCCGCCCCTGGCGCCCCGCGCCGGTGCCGCCGTCGGCGATCGACCTCGTCCAGTTCGCCGTCTGGCGCCACGCCGACCTCGGCCCCGGCGACGTGCTCGGCGCGCTGGCCCTCCTGCCCGCCGCCCGCGCCGAGGCCGAAGGACTGGAGTCCGCCCTGCTGTTCATCGCCCGGGGCGCCGGCCTCACCTGGGCACAGATGGCGGACGCGATGGGCTTCAACTCGCCCCAGGCCTGCCAGCAGCACTACACCCGCCTGACCGCGCGGCAGGACACCGGCTCATGACCCGCGACTCCGTACCCGACCTGCTGGTCCTGCACGCCGTACGCGTGCTCGGCTTCGCCGGCACCCCGGAGCTCGCCCGGCGCTACGACCTCGACGCGGCCGAGACGGAGGAACTGCTGCACGACGCCGAGGCGCACGGCTGGGTCGGCCGCTCCGCCTTCGCCGGCACCGCAGGCTGGTCGCTGACCGAACGCGGCCGCGCCGAGAACGAGCGCCGCCTCGCCGCCGAGCTCGCCGACGCCGGCGGCACGGACGAGGTCCGCGACGCCTATCGAGCGTTCCTCCCCCTGAACGCCCGTCTGCAGCAGGCCTGCACCGACTGGCAGCTCCGGCCCGCCCCCGGCGACCGGCTCGCCGCCAACGACCACACCGACCCCGCCTGGGACACCCGCGTCCTCGGCGAACTCGCCGCCCTCTCGGACGCGCTCACGCCACTGACCGACCGGCTCGGGCGCGTCCTGTCACGACTGCGCGGGTACGACACCCGCTTCGCCGCGGCCCTGGCCCGCGCGCGAGCAGGGGACACCGCCTGGGTGGACGGCAGCGAGGTCGACTCCTGCCACCGCGTCTGGTTCCAGCTCCACGAGGACCTCATCGCCACGCTCGGCGTCGACCGGCGCACGGAGATCTGACTTTCAGGGCGCGAGCGCGGCCAGGTGCGTGCGCAGGACGCCGAGGATGGTGTCGGCGTCCAGCCTGCCGGGGTGGAACGCGGCCTGCATCGCCAGCCCGTCGAGCAGCGCGCACAGGCGGCGCGCCTCCAGGGTGACGTCGCGGTCCTGGCGCAGCCGCCCCGACCGGCGGGCGCCCTCGAGGATGCGGGTGGTGAGCGCGAGCAGGCCGTCGTACAACTCGTCGGCGTGCGCGCGCAGGCCGGGCCTGGTGCGCGCGGCGGCGACGAAGGACAACCAGACGATGACCTCGGTACGCCGCTCGTCGTCCAGGGGCAGCAGCTCGGCCAGCATGCGGACGGCGATCTCGCGCTGCTCGTCGGGGGTGGGCGGCGCCGACGGGTCCATGAGGCGTTCGGCGTGGGCGTCCAGCCGGCCGATCACGCGCGCGGACATCTCCCGCATCGCGAACACCATCAGCTCGTCGTGCCCGTCGAAGTAGTGCCGCACCGATCCGATGGCCAGCCCGGCCTCGGCGGCGACGTTGCGCAGCGACGCCTGCTCCAGGCCGTCACGGCCGACCACACGGAACACCGCCTCGGCGACCGCCCGCCGCCGCTCCCCCGCATCCACGATCTTCGGCACCCTGCCTTTATAGCACGCTCATGCTACGTTCTTATTTAGCATGCTCGTGCTACAAAACGGAGGTGTCATGTTCGCGTTCATCGCGCTCGCCCTGGTCGTCGTCGTGGTGATCCGCCGCTTCAAAGGAGAGCCCCTGCGGGCCCGCGACCTGTTCGGCCCACCCGTGGTGCTCGTCGGCATCGGCGCGTACGGCCTGGTCAAGGACGTGCATCCGGTCAGCGCCGACCTCGCCTGGGTGCTGGCCGGCGCCGTCGTGGGACTGCTGCTGGGCGCGCTGCGCGGCCTGACCCCACGCCTGTTCGTCCGCGACGGCCACCTCTGGCAGCGCTACACCGTCTGGACCCTGCTCGTCTGGGCCGCCTCGGCCGCCGTCAACGCCGGCCTCGGCGCGCTGACCACGTCGGAAGAGCTGCGCCCGATGACGTTGTCCATCGGCGTCAGCCTCCTCGGCGAAGCCCTCGCCCTGGGCCTGCGCGCCCGCACCACCGGCGCCCCCTTCGCCCCGGAGGGCGGGAGCTCCCTGCTCGACCGCATACGCTGAATCACCTGGTCAAGCAGCCACACCGGACGCATCGGTGGAGGAGGAACATTGACGCCGGACCTCGAACCGCACCTGGCCAACTGCCGCGACTACTGGCTCGGCTGGGGCGCGGCGGCCCGCTCCGGCGGTGCCCTCGCGTACTACCGCAGCGACATCACCCACTCCCAGCTCAACGGGGTGCTCCGAGCCCAGGACCCCGGGCAGGTGAGCCAGGCCGCCGAGGCCATGGGCGACGTCCCGTGGCTGTGGTGGGTCGGGCCGGACAGCGCCGGCGGCATCGCCGACGAGCTCGTCCGCCACGGAGCCGAACTCGCGGGGGCGATGCCGATCATGGCCGTCGACCTTGACCGGCTCGCCCCCGTCGAGCAGCCCGCCGGCCTGGAGATCGCACCCGTGGACGCGCTGGAGGAGTGGGTGAACGCCTACGGCCCGTCCTTCGGCGTCACCGGCGACCTGATCGACGAGGCCGTCCGCAACGAGTCGGCGCGGACGGACGACGCACGCATCGTCCGCCTCGTCGGACGGATCGACGGCAGGGCGGTGGGCACCGCCCTGCTGTACGACGCGCACGGGGTGGCCGGCGTCTACGTCGTCGCGACCGCGGAGCCGTACCGCCGCCGGGGCATCGGCGCGGCGCTCACCGCCGCGGCCCTCCAGGCAGGACGCGAACGCGGCCTGGCCATCGGCACGCTCCAGGCCAGCGGCATGGGCGCCCCCGTCTATCGGCGGATGGGGTTCGTCGAGGTAGGGGAATACCGCCTGTTCAGCCCGCCGCCCCGGACCGGCTGAGGCCGGCGGCGCGGAACAGCCGGTCGCGGGAGGCCGCCGCCTGCTCGAACACCGTCTCCCTGCCCTTGAGCACGCCGCCCTCCTTCAGGACGCGGCCGGCCACGACCACGGTGTCCACGTTGCCCGCGTGACCGTTCGCGACGATCGCGGCCGCGGGGTCGGTGGCGGGCAGCAGGTTCGCGTGGTCGATCCTGATCATGATCAGATCCGCCTCCTTCCCCGGCGTCAGGCTGCCCGTACGGTCGTCGATGCCGCAGGCCCGCGCGCCTTCGATGGTGGCGAAGGAGAGCAGGTCGGCCGCGTCGAAGGTGGGCAGTCCCGGGGCGCGGTCCATCGGGCCGGCCGCCCCGGCGACGACGAGCTGCTGGTAGGCGAGCGCGGCCCGCATGACGCCGAACATGTCGCCGCTGACGATCGTCTCGGTGTCCACGCTCAGGCTCGGGCGTACGCCGGCGGCGAGCAGGCGGTTGGTGGCCGGCTGGCCGAGCCCCGGCATGAAGACCTCCAGCGCGGACGCCACGGACGCCGTGGCTCCGTGGGCGGCGATCATCCTGAGCTCCTCGTCGGTGGAGGTGCAGCAATGGATGAACGTCATGTCGGAGCCCAGCAGCCCGGAGCCGGCGAGCCTGCCGATCGCCTGCTGCTTCGCGCCCCACTCCCCCAGGCCCACGTGCATGCTGATGCGCAGCCCGAGCTCCCTGGCGAGCCGGATGTCGTGCTCGGCCACCTCGGGGGTGGACAGTTCCGGGCCGCGGAGCATCGCGTTCAGCGTGACGCGGGCGGTGTCGTCGGTGAGCACGTCGCGGCGTACGCGCCGGATGTCGTCCGGGTGCGTACGGTCGCTGCCGAACTGCCATGCCTCGGCCTCCGTGGACGGCCACCCGTGGTCGAACACCGCGCGGATGCCCGACTCCCAGTGCGCGGCGATCGCGGCGTCGGTGTGCTCGGGGCTGTTGCTGATGTGCGACTCGTCGCGCACCGTGGTCACCCCGGCGTCGATGGACAGCAGGTCGGCCGCCAGATTGCCGATGTGCACGTCGCGGGGCTCGAAGTACTGGCCGAGCCCGATCTGGACGCGGCTGCGGTACTCCTCGTAGGTCCAGGCGGGGCCCAGGCCGCGCAGCGCTCCCTGCCAGTTGTGCCGGTGGGTGTCGATGAAGCCGGGCAGCACGACGGTGCCGGAGCCGTCGATCACGCGGGCCTGCCCGTCCTGGAGGTCAGGGCCGATCTCCTGGATCGTTCCATCGGCGATGAGGACGTCCCCGGCGAGGTCGCCGAGCCGCTCGTCCTGGGTCATCAGATACGCGCCCTTGATGAGGATGCGGTCGTGGGGCACCGTGGTTCTTCCTTTCTTTCCTGCTTGCGATGGGCGGCGATCCAGACGGCCGCGAAGGTGAGGACCGCGCCGACGACGGTGAACGCTCCCGGCGCGTGGTCGCCCGAGGGCAGGACGGCGTCCAGGACGATGGAGCTCAGCAGTTGTCCCGCGATGGACGCCATACCCAGGAGCAGCACGCCGATCCTGCGGACGAGCAGGGCGGACGTCGCGATGAAGACGACGCCGCACGCGCCCCCGAGGTAGGCCCACCACTGCGTGGGCAACGGGTGGCCGCCGAGGCCGAAGGCCAGGGTCTTCACGGTCCAGGCGAGGCCGAGGAAGACCGCGCCGACGGCGAAGTTCACCCAGGTGGCGGCGAGCGGCGAGGCCACCGCCGCCCCGGTGGCGCCGTTCATGGCCTGTTGCAGGCCCAGCAGCAGGCCGGCGGCCACGGCGAGCAGCGCGGGAAGCAGCACCGTGGCCGGGGCGCCGGAGAGCCCCGGCAGCGCGGAGACGACGGCGGCCACCAGGGTGAGCGCCGCACCCGCCAGACGATGGACGCCGGGCCGCTGCCGGAGCACGCCGCCGACGCCCCGGGCGTCGACGATCAGCCCGCCGAGGGTCTGTCCCGCGATGGCCGACACCGTGAACACCGCGATGCCCGTGATCAGCGCGGTCGTCGACTGGGCCAGCGTGAACGTCCCGCCCAGCATCCCCGCCAGCAGGTAGCGGCGCGGCAGGCGGCGCTCCCGCGTGACGCGCGGCAGGCTCATCAGCGCCTGGCGCAGCCGCGGCAGGCAGAGCGCGAGCACGGTCATGATGATCGCGCCGCCGGTGAAGCTGATGGCGGCGGCGCCGACCGCGTCGCCGAGCCGGTGGGACAGCTCGGCGTTCACCCGGGACTGCACCGGGACGACCGCTCCGGCCGCGACGGCCGCCAGCACGGGCAGGGCGGGCGAACGCATCCATGGCCGCGTCATGGCGCGATGTCCTCGAGGATCGTGGGGTGTTCCGGTGCCCAGCCGAGGGTGCGCCGTGCGGCGTCCCCGGTGGCCTGCTGGTCGAGCAGCAGGGCCTCGCCGAGCAGCCCGAGCCGCTCCAGCGTCTGGACCACCGGCTCGGGCGCGACCCGGCCGGACAGGCCGATCGCCCGGCTCACCGCCTCGGTGATCTCGCGGACGGTGGGGTTCGCGCCGCTCGCCCCGATGAAGTACGAGCCCGCCGGCGCCTTTTCCAGTGCCCGCACGTAGAGGGCGGCGAGGTCGTCCACGTGCACGGTGCTCCAATGCTGGTCCCCGTGTCCGATCATGGTCAGGGCCCCGCCGGCCCTCGGCCCCGCGGCCACGACATCGAGCAGCCCGCCGCCGTGACCGTGGACCACGGCGGGAGCCACCACCACGCTCCGCACGCCCGGCGCGGACAGCACCCGCTCCGCGATCGGCACCCGCCAGGCCGTCAGGCGCGGCGGGTTCATCGGGCTCGTCTCGGTGATGGCGGCGCCGCTCCCGTGCACCCAGACGCCGGTGGTGTGGACGTACGGCCGGTCGCTGCCTTTCAGGGCGGCGATGATGTGCGTGGCCGCCGTGTCGTCGATCCGCGCACTGCTGCCGTCACCTGGTGAGGCCAGGTGGATGACGCCGTCGGCGGCGCCGGCGAGCCGGTGCACGGTCGCGCCGTCGGCCAGGTCGCCGATGACGGGGTCCGCCCCTTTCGCCCGTACGGCCTCCGCCTTGCCCGGGTCGCGGACCAGCGCGGTGACCTGGTGGCCTTCGCTGATGAGCCGGCCGAGAACCGCCGTGCCGATGTAGCCGGTGCCGCCGGTGAGAAATACGCGCATGAATCGTCCTTCGTGGAAGTGCCGTCATGGCCACTTTCACCGACGCTCACCTATCGTGTCCAACGAAGAATTTCGATGCTGTTATCGCTGATTTCGATTATTGGAGGCGTGGATGGACCAGCGCAGACTGGAGTACTTCATCGCGGTGGCGGAGGAGATGAACTTCACCCGCGCCGCCCAGCGCCTCCTCGTGACCCAGTCGACGCTGTCGGCGGGCCTCAAGGCGCTGGAGAGCGAGCTGCGCGTGGAGCTGGTGACCCGCTCGACCCGATCGGTCCAGCTCACCGAGGCGGGCGCGGCGTTCCTCCCCGAGGCCCGGGCCGCCCTGGAGGCGCTCGACCGGGCCCGCGCCGCCGTCGAGCCGGTCTCCGCCGGCCTGCGCGGCAGCCTCACCGTCGGCATGCTCACCAGCATGACCATCGTGGACGTCCCCGCTCTGGCCGGCGACTTCCACCGCAGGCACCCGGGGGTCCGGCTCCGCCTCGCCATGTCGCAGCGCGGCACCGCGGGACTGGCCGAGCAGATCAAGGACAGCCGCATGGACGTGGCCTTCGTCGGCCGGCACCTCCGCGACGAGCACCTGCACGTCACCCCGATCAAGAAGTACGACCTGCGCCTGCTCGTCCCCGAGGACCACCCGCTCGCCGGGCGTGCGGCCGTGGGCCTCGCCGAGGTCGCCGGGGAGCCGTTCATCGACATGCCGCTGGGCTTCGGCCAGCGGGAGGTGGTGGACGAGGCCTTCGCCCGCGCCGAGCTGAGCCGCCAGGTGACGGTCGAGGTCTCCGACGTCACCACCATCCCCGCGTACGTCGCGCACGGCCTCGGCGTGGCGCTCCTGCCCGAGGCGTTCCCCGCAGCCCCCGGCGTGCGGGCGCTGCCTCTGGACACGGAGCTGTCCTGGACCCTCAGCGTGATCCGCTCAGCCCGCCGCAAACCGACCCGGGCCCTCTACGCCTTCATGGACCTGCTCCCCCAGCACATCCATCGCGAGCGTGCATTCTGATCCCGTATGGTGTACGGTACGGCGTACGGCTTATGGAGGAGGACCCTTATGTACCAGCCCACCACCGAAGAACTGAAGAGCATCGAGGCATGGTTCGCCACCTATGACGCGCTGGCCGAGCAGGGCGCGATCGAGCAGCTGGCCGACCTGGCGGTCTTCCCGATGAACGTGGTCACCGACGTGCCCGACGGCCACGCGGCGGTCCGCCAGTGGACGCGAGCCGAGTACATCGAGGCGATGCGGCAGTCCATGGGCGGCGGCACCGCCGGTCTCGACCTGCGCTCGACCCGCACCCCGCGTTTCCTCAGCCCGAACCTGGTCGTCGTGGAGACCGAGGCCACGATGACCATCGACGGCCAGGAGCACCAGATGCACTACGCCGACCTGCTGGTGCGCACCGAGGACGGCTGGGCCTTCCAGACCATGGTCCAGGGCGGCTGGGGCCACGGCTGGGACCCCGCCAAGCGCGGCTGACGCCCGCCTCAGCAGCTCGCGGACCGAGCTCAAGCGGGCAGCGGCGGCGGACCCGGCACGGGTCCGCCGCCGCTTCATGACCGCTCAGGGATAGATCTTCTTGTTCTCCCGGAGCATCGTGACGAACTTCTCGATTCGGGCCGCCCGGGTCTCGGGCTTCTTGGCGTCGTTCACGCGGTAGAGGATCGAGTAGCGGTTTCTGCCGTCGAGGGTGGCGAAGAACTCCGCCGCCGCCGGGTCGGCGTCCAGGGCCGCCCGCAGGTCGTCGGGCACCGTCGCGGTCTTCTGCCCCGCGTACGCCGCCTCCCACCGGCCGTCGGCCTTCGCCGCCTCGATCTGGGCGAGGCCGGCCGGGCGCACCCTCCCCGCCGCGATCAGCTGCTCCGCCCGGCCGCGGTTCACCTTGGACCACTTGCTCCTGGCCTTGCGCGGCGTGAAGCGCTGCAACCAGTGGTCGTCGTCGAACGCGGCCTTCTGCCCGTCGATCCAGCCGAAGCAGAGCGCCAGGTCGAGCGCCTCGGCGTAGGTGACGGAGGGGATGCCGGACTCCTTCTTCGCGATCTGCAGCCAGAGCCCCGGCGACTCGTGCTCGGCCTCCAGCCATTTCTCGAACGCCTCTTGGGAGGGGAAGGCGATGATGGGCAGGCCTTGCTTCTCCGCCACGGCTGGAGCGCTCCTTCTCTCGGGGACTCGCACCAGCATTCTGTCTTAGAAAATGCCGCCTTGGCGCATCACGTCACGTCGTTGACGGGATGGCGGGGGCTCTGTCCGGTCAGGACCCGTACGGCCTCCTCCGCGGCGATGCGCCGCACCATCATGATGGCCTGCTCCGAGTAGTAGGCGGCGTGCGGTGTGACGATCACGTTGGGCAGCGCGAACAGCGGGCTGCTGGGGCGCCAGTCGCGCTGCTTCGCCGGTTCCTCCTCGAGGTCGTCCACGGCCGCGCCGGCGATCCAGCCCTCCGTGAGCGCCTGGTGCAGCGCCGCGTCCTCCACGATGGGACCGCGCGCGGTGTTGACGAGCACGGCGGTCGGCTTCATCCTGCGCAGCGTCGCACGGTCGAAGAGGTGGTGGGTCTGCGGGGTGAGCGGCGCCTGCACCACGAGGTAGTCGGATCCCTCCACGAGCTCGTCGAACGACACCGGCCGCGCCTGGCGGGATCGGATCTCCGCCTCGTCGACGAACGGGTCGTGCGCCCACACCTCGACGCCGAACGCTCTGGCGCGTTCGGCGATCAGCTGGGCGATGGCGCCGAAGGACAGCAGCCCGAGCACGCGTCCCCGCAGCCGCCAGATCGGCTGTGCGCTGCGCCAGTGCCATTCGCCCTGCCGGGTCGCCCGGTCGTACACGCAGATCTTGCGGGCGGCGGCCAGCCAGAGCGCGACGGCGTGGTCGGCGACCTCGTCGGCGCACCACTCGTTCGGCGCGTTCGTGACCTGGATGCCCCGCCGGGTCGCGGCGTCGACGTCGACGATGTCCACGCCCGTGCCGTAGCGGGCGATCACCCGGCAACGCGGCAACGCGTCGATGGCCCTGGCGCCGACCCGCGCGTACTGGGTGAGGACGCCGTCGGCGTCCCTGCCCCTTTCGATCACCTCGTCCTCGCTCTTGCACTGGGCGGCGAGCAGCTCGAACCCGGCCCCCTCGATGATCGGGCGCTCGATGTCCACGTCGCCGAAGTCGAAGTCGGCGATCATGATGGTGCCCCTGGCGTCAGTGCGAGTCACGCGGGACTCCCTTGGTGTGTACGAGGTCCTGGTAGGCGAGCGCGAGCTCCATGCAGCCGCCGCCGTCCAGCTGCCCGACCGTGGAGCGGTAGATCTCCTGCCAGGGCGTCTGGTGGTCGAGCGGAGGCGGCGTGTAGTCGGCCCACCGCGCGGCGATCTCCTCGTCGGGAAGGAGCAGGTCGACGCGCGCGCCGTCCAGGTCGACCCGGACGCGGTCGCCGGTGCGCAGGATGGCGAGGTTGCCGCCCGCCGCGGCCTCGGGGCTGGCGTTGAGGATGGACGGCGCGTCGGAGGTGCCGCTCTGGCGGCCGTCGCCGAGCGTCGGCAGGGTGGCGACGCCCCGCTGGAGCAGCGCGGCGGGCACCTCCATGTTCACCACTTCGGCCGATCCCGGGTAGCCGATCGGCCCGGTGTAGCGGATGACGAGGATGCAGTCCTCGTCCAGGCCCAGGCCTGGGTCGTCGATGCGGGCGTGGTAGTCCTCCGGCCCGTCGAAGACGACGGCGCGGTATTCGCGCACCGGGCGGGCGTCGCCGGCGAGGACGGAGGTCTTCATGACCGCGGAGTCGAACAGGTTGCCCGTCATGACGAGCAGCCCGCCGCGCGCGGCGAGAGGGTCGTCGCAGGGCCGGATGACCGTCGGGTCGGTCGGCGGCGCCTCGGCCAGGTTGCCCGCCACGGTGTGGCCGGAGACGGTCATGGCGTCGCCGTGCAGGTGCCCGGCCGTCAGAAGCGACCACATGACGGCGGGCACACCACCGGCGCGGTAGAAGTCCTCGCCGAGGAACTCACCGGCGGGGGCGACGTTCGCCAGCACCGGGATGTCGGCTCCGACGCGCTGCCAGTCCTGGATGGACAGCGGCACCCCGGTATGCCGCGCGATGGCGTTGATGTGGATCGGCGCGTTCGTCGAGGCGGCGATGGCCGAGGCGACCGCGATCGCGTTCTCGAAGGCCGCCAGGGTCATGATCTTGCGCGGGGTGAGGTCCTCCTGGACGAGGGCCACCGCCCGGCGGCCCGTCTCGTACGCCATCTGCGCCCGGCGCCGGTAGGGGGCCGGGATCGCCGCGCAGCCGGGCAGCGACATGCCCAAGGCCTCGGCGAGGCAGTTCATCGACAGCGCGGTGCCCATGGTGTTGCAGTGCCCGATGCTGGGTGCGGAGGCGGCCACGCGCTCCATGAACTCGTCGGGGCAGATCTCCCCGGCGGCCAGCAGCCGCTTCGACTGCCAGATCACCAGCCCCGAGCCTGAGGCGCCGGTCCGCTCGCCGTGGTGGTAGCCGTTGAGCATCGGCCCGCCGGACAGCACGATCGCGGGGATGTTCACCGTGGCCGCCGCCATCAGGCAGGCGGGGGTGGTCTTGTCACAGCCCGTCGTCAGGACGACTCCGTCGAGCGGATATCCGTACAGCACCTCGACCAGCCCGAGGTAGGCGAGGTTGCGATCCAGCGCGGCCGTCGGGCGCTTGCCGGTCTCCTGCAGCGGGTGGACGGGGAACTCCAGCGGGATGCCGCCGGCGTCGCGGACGCCCGCCCTGACCCGGTCGGCGAGGGCGAGGTGGTGGCGGTTGCAGGGAACGAGGTCGCTGCCCGTCTGGGCGATGCCGATGATCGGCCGGCCGGACTGAAGCTCCTTCGCGGTCAGGCCGAAGTTGAGAAAACGTTCGAGATACAGCGCCGTCATCTCCGGATTGCCGGCGTTGTCCCACCAGAGCCTGCTGCGCAGGGACGGTTTCGTCTGCGGCATCAGCTTCCCCTCACCACGGCAGGACCGTCCGATCCGGCCGGATAGCCGACGAGCGGCACCAAGTCCCTGGACCACGCCGACATGACCGGTTCGAGGACCCGCCAGGACTCCTCGGCCTCGTCCCCGCGGATGGACAGGGCCGCGTTCCCGTGGAGCACGTCCAGCAGCAGCCGGCCGTACGCGGGCAGGTCGGAAGGCGCCGGCCGGGCGGTCAGGGTGACCGGGGCGAGCACGTGGCTCCCGGCGCCGATGCCGGTCAGCGCCAGCGTCATGCCCTCAGGCTCCAGCCCGAAGCGCAGCACGTTGGGCTCGGCCTCCGTGCCGAAGCCGGCCGGCAGGTGGGGCACGGGCCGGAAGCGGACCGCGACCTCCTTGCGATCCCGGCCGAGCGCCTTGCCGGTACGCAGCCGGAACGTCGTCCCCGACCAGCGCCAGCTGTCGAGCTCCAGCACCACCTCGGCGAACGTCTCGGTGCCGCGCCCCGGGTCCACGCCGTCCTCCTCGGCATAGGCGGGGACGTCCCGATCGGCGATGCGGCCCGCCCCATAGCGGGCGCGGCAGGTGCGGCGCACGACGTCGTCGTCCGTCAGCGGGCGTACCGAGCGCAGCACGTCGATCTTCCGATCGCGCAGGTCACGCTCCCCAAGGCTGAGCGGCGGCTCCATGGCCACCAGGCAGAGCACCTGGAGCAGATGGTTCTGCACCATGTCCTTGAGCGCTCCCGCGCCGTCGTAGTAGCCGGCTCTGCCCTCCAGCGCCAGCGACTCCTCCCAGATGATCTCGACCTCGGCGATGTGCGCACTGTTCCAGAGGGGTTCCAGCACCCGGTTGGCCAGGCGGCTGCCGAGCACGTTCTGGACGGTCGTCATGGCCAGGAAATGGTCGACGCGGAACACCGCCTGCTCCGGGACGACCTGCGCCAGCAGCCGGTTCAGCGCCACGGCGCCGTCCAGGTCCTCGCCGAACGGCTTCTCCAGCACGATCCGGCTGCCCGGCGGCAGGCCCGCGTCGCGCAGGGCGGCCACCGTACCGGGGAAGATCCCCGGCGGGAGGGCGAGGTAGACGGCGGCGGGTCCGTCACCGGCGAGCAGCGCGGCGAGGTCGGCCGGGTCGGTGGCGTCCGCCTGCCGGTACTCGGCGCGCTCGGCGATCGCGTCCCCTGCCTCGCGCTGCTCCCGCGCGGCATGCAGATCGAGCTGGTCGGACGCCCAGCGGCGGAAGTCCTCCGCGGTCTGGTCCTGCCGGTCGGCGCACCTCAGCTCGAAGTGATCGGCCAGGTGCCCGGCCGCACGCAGGGCGGTCAGGGCCGGCAGCAGGTAGCGGCCGTTGAGGTCGCCGGTGGCGCCGAGGATGACGAGCCGGTTGATCATGTCGTACCGCCTGCTTTCGCGCGTGCGAGGTTGACGCCGCTGGCGATGATCCCGATGTGGCTGAACGCCTGCGGGAAGTTGCCCATGAACGCGCCCGTGGCCGGGTCGATCTGCTCGGGCAGCAGTCCGACGGGGCTGGCGCGGGCGCACAGCGAGGCGTACAGGTCCTCGGCCTGTTCGAGGTGGCCCTGCAGGATCAGGTTGTCGACGAGCCAGAAGCTGCACAGCAGGAAGGCGCCCTCGTCGCCGGGCAGGCCGTCGGGTGAGTCGTCGTGCAGGTATCGGTAGAGCAGGCCGTCGCCGGCGGACAGCCGCCGGGCGATGGCCGCGGTGGTGGCCGCCATGCGCGGGTGATCGGCCGGGACGACCTTGCGCAGCGGGAGCGCGAGCAGGCTGGCGTCCAGGGAGCCGCCGCCGTCCAGGTGCTCGCTCAGGCATCCGGCCTTCTCGTCCCAGGACTGTTCCAGGATGAGGCGGCGCAATTTCTCGGCGGTGCTCTTCCAGGTGGTGATCGGGCCGGACAGGCCGAGCCGCTCGCCGATCGCCGCGGCGCGGTCCAGTGCCACCTGGCACATCCCGGTGGAGTAGGTGAAGACGCGGCCTTCGCTGCGTACCTCCCAGATGCCTTGGTCGGGCTGCCGCCACGTGTGGGCGGCGGCTCCGGCCAGGTCCGCCAGGCCGGACCACAACGCCGGCTGAGGCTCGCGGCCGGAGCGCAGCCACTGGTCGGCGCAGTCGAGCACCTCGCCGTAGACGTCGTGCTGGCGCTGGTCGGCGGCGCCGTTGCCCCATTGCACCGGGGCGGAGCGCCGGTAGCCCTCCAGTTCTGCGTCGACGACCTCCTCGGGTACGGGGTCGCCGCGCAGGGTGTACATGATGCGCGGCCGGCCGCTCTGCTCGAAGGCGTCGAGGACCCAGCCGAGAAAGGCGTCCGCCTCCTCCCCGAACCCGACGCGGCGCAGCGCGAACACGGCGTAGGCGGCGTCGCGGATCCAGGTGTAGCGGTAGTCCCAGTTGCGGACGCCGCCGATCGGCGCGGGCAAGGAGGACGTGGGCGCCGCGACCAGCGAGCCGTTGTGCCAGTCGTCGCACAGCTTCAGCGTGATCACCGAGCGCTGCACGAGCGCTTCCTGCGGGCCGTGATAGGTGCAGGCGCCCACCCAGCGCCGCCAGGCCTCGGCGGTCTGCCGCAGCATGGTCTCGGGGTCGAACCGGTGATGACGGTGGATGCGGCCCCACGACAGCACCAGGTCGAGGCGGTCGCCCCGCTGGAGGTCGTGCACGGTGCGCAGGCCGGTCAGCGCACGGTTGGACCGCAGGTGCAGCCGCAGGTCGGGCCGCCGGGTGACGCGCACCTCCAGGCCGCTGTGCAGGGCCCGCGCCTGCGCGCCGCCGCGCGGTTCCAGCTCCGTCCGCAGCCGTACGGTCCCGTCCAGGACGACCGCGGACCTGACCAGCTCGGACCGGCCGCCGCCCGCGTCGTCGCTGAGGTCGGTGCCCGCGCGTAGGGTCATCGCGTCGGTGACGCGCACGAGGCCGGTGGGGCCGCGCAGCTCGGTCACCAGGACGGCGGTGTCCGGTTCGTAGAACTGCCTGGCTTCGCTCAGGTCGTCCACCGTCACGGTGAAGTGGCCACCGCGCTCGTGATCCAGCAGGCCGCACAGCAGCGGGTCGCTGTCGAAGCGGGGCAGGCACAGCCACGGGATGGATCCGTCGAGGCCGACCAGCGCCGCGGTCGTGCCGTCGCCGATGAGGCCGAGGTCCTCCAGCGCCAGGTAGCCGTCGAGGCGGCGCACCGGGCGAAAGGGCGGATCGAGGTCGAGCATGCCTGGGCCTTGTCCTTGGTGGCGGTGTACGTCTGCGAGAAGGCGTTCCTGAGCTTCCGTCACGAGAAGGTGATCAGCACCTTCACCACGTCGTCGAGTTTCTTGTCCGCCACCTCGAACGCCCGCTCCATCTCGTCGAAGCGGAAGGTGTGCGTGGTCATCTGGGTGGGGTCGAGCCGCTTGCCCTCCAGGATGCGCAGCAGGCGTTCCATGCGCAGCCGGCCGCCCGGGCACAGGCCGGTGGTGATCGTCTTGTCGGCCATGCCGACGCCCCACTCGAGGCGGGGGATCCGTACGAAGTCGCCTTCGCCGTAGTAGCCGGTGTTGGACACCGTCCCGCCCGGCTTGGTGATCTTTATGGCGGTCTGGAAGGTCGCGTCCGCGCCGAGGGCCTCGATGGCGGTGTCGACGCCCTGCCCCTGCGTGAGGTCGAGGATGCGTTCGACGACGTCCTCGGTGGTGAAGTCGACGATCTCGTCGGCGCCGTAGAAGCGGGCCAGCTTCTGCCGCCTGGGAACGGATTCGACGCCGATGACCAGACCGGCGCCGCGCAGCTTGGCACCCGCGGTGGCCATGAGCCCCACCGGGCCCTGGGCGAGGACGGCGACCGTCCCTCCCATGGGGATGTCGCCGTTCTCCGCGCCCATGAACCCGGTGGAGAGCATGTCGGCGCAGTAGACCGCCATCTCGTCGGGGACGCCGTCGGGGATCTTCGCCAGGTTGGCGTCGGCCTCGTTCACGTGGAAGTACTCGGCGAAGACGCCGTCCTTGGAGTTGGCGAACTTGAATCCGCCGAGCGGCCCGCAGGACTGCGACGGGTGACCGTTCTGCGCGGCCAGGTCGCCCCAGTCGGGAGTGATGGCGCCCACCAGCACCCGGTCACCGGGACGGAACGTCCGCACCTCGTCGCCCACCTCGTGCACCACGCCGACGCCCTCGTGGCCGAGCGTCAGGTTCTGCCGCGGCCCGATGCCGCCCTTGACGGTGTGGGAGTCCGACGTGCAGATCAGTGCCGTGGTCGTCTTGACGACGGCGTCCAGCGGACCTGGCCGCGGGACGTCTTTGTCCATCAGGCCGACCTGCCCGATCTCCTTCATCACGAACGCTCGCATGGTGCCCCCGCATGTCCCCGAGGTGCCTAGCTCTACCCCTGTGACCTCGGCGTTTAACGCCCTCAGGGCTTTGACCGGGTCCTTGGGGCGGCCTGGCGCCGTGCAGCGGGAACATCCTTCCGACAACCGTCCGTGTTCACATTGCATCTTTCACGGCAAAGGGGCCGAGCGTGTGCCAAGATCGCTGATATGGCTTTCGCTCCCCAGAGTTCCGCAGGTCAAGCAGGCACCGGACGCGTCACGCGGCCGTCGTGGATCCGTCCTGTTGACGGTGCCGCCGCCCTCGCGGAGGGGGCTGTGCCGAACGACTACGACAGCATCGCCGAGGGGTATTCAACCGAGAACGAGACCAGCCTCCTCAACGCGTACTACGAGCGCCCCGCGATGCTGGACCTGGCCGGTGATGTGGCCGGCAGGCGGATCCTCGACGCCGGCTGTGGCTCCGGCCCCCTGTTCGCGGCGCTGCGCGACCGCGGCGCCATCATGACCGGCTTCGACGCCAGCGCCAAGATGCTGGAACTGGCCCGGCAGCGGCTCGGCGACGACGTACCCCTGCACCTCGCTGATCTGAGCAGCCCGCTGCCGTTCCCCGACGCCGCGTTCGACGATGTCGTCGCGTCGCTGGTCCTGCGCTACCTGGAGGACTGGACGGCACCCCTGGCCGAGCTGCGGCGCGTGCTGGTGCCCGGCGGCCGACTGCTCGTGTCCGTCAATCACCCTTTCGCCGACTTCCTGCAAGCCGAGCCCGGCACCAGCTACTTCGCGACGCGCAGCAGCTCCGACGAATGGACCCTCGGCGGTCACACCGCAGTGCTGACCTTCTGGAGCCGGCCGCTGCACGCGATGGCCGACGCCTTCACCGGGGCCGGCTTCCGCATCACCGCCATCAGCGAACCGGCCCCCGCACCGGGCGCCCGCGAAGTGTTCCCCGAGGCCTTCGTGGACAGACCCTCGGGGAAGTTCCTGTCCTTCCTGTTCTTCGTCCTGCAGACCGACTGATGCCCGAAGCTGGCCACGTGCGCCGTGGCGGCGATGCCGGGGCAGAAAACGGCGCGCCGATGTACCGGCGTGAGCACTGTCGCCCCAGACGAGGGCGAGCTACGGGCACAACCCGCCATCTGTCCGGCTGCCTGTGATCTCCCCACCACATTCCCTCAAAGCGGACTCACGAGAAGCCCATCTCCACCAGGCCCCTCTCCAGAGTCAGGTCAGGTGAGTAGCCCAGCTCTCGCCGCGCGGCGGTGATGTCGTAGGAACGGTCGCGGCCGGTGAAGCTCACGAGCCAGTTCGTCAGCGGCGGCGCCGACTTGCGCCGGAGCAGGCGGGCCGTACGGTCCACCAGCGCCGCAAGGGGCACCGCCATCGCCAGGGGGACGCTGCGGCTCTTGGACACGTCCACGCCGCGGGTCGCCAGCAAGGGGGTGAGGAAGTCCCGGATGGGCATCGGCGTACCGTCCGTCACGTAATAAACCCCACCGTGGCGGCCCCGCGTGAGGGCGAGGAGCGTGGCGGCGGCCAGGTTCTCGACGTGCACGAAGTCGGCGATGTGCCTGCCGTGGTCGATCCAGGCGAACCGTCCGGCCTCGGCGACCTCGGCCATGTCGTTGATCGTCGCCATTCCGCGACCCCAGATGAACGGCGGGCGGAGCACCACCAGTTCGGTGTTCCCACCGGAGGCTTGCAGGAGTGCGCGCTCGGTGGCCAGCTTGACCCGGCTGTAGGCGACGTTCGGCCGGCCTTCCGGCGTCGACTCGTCGACGACGGGACGACGTTGACTCCCCGTGGAGACGGATGCGGCACTGATGAGCACGAACCGACGCACCCCGGCCGCGACGCTCGCGGCGTGCAGGGCGACCGTCGGCACGTGGTTGGCCCGCTCGAAGAGCGAGTCGGGACCCCAGAACTCCATGTGCGCCGCGACGTGCACGACCGCGTCGCCCTCGCGCAGCTTGACGACCCAGCTCGGCGCCGGTGAGCCGTCCTGTCCGAGGTCCGTGAGGTCGCCGGGAACGGGCTCGGCTCCGGCCGCACGTACGCGCTGAACGCTCGACTCCGATCGGGCGAGTGCCATGACCTCATGTCCTTCGGCGATGAGGCGACGGACGACAACGCCGCCGACGAAACCGCTGCCCCCCGTGACGAAGACCTTCATGCTTCCGCTCCTCGTGGTTGATCGCGCTGATACATCGTTGATCGCGCTGATACATCGCACTCAAATAGTTTGATGTAGATGCATTGGTGTCAATGTAACCTCTCGTACGATGGGTGCGTCAAGGGGAGGTGGGCGATGCCGCAAGCGAAGAAGAGCGTGACCGCCGCACAGGTCGCCGACGAGTTCAGCCGTACGGCGAAGGTTCTCGTGCGTCACTTCAACGAGCGTCTGGGCGAGCACGGGGTGTCGACGCCGAGGTCCCGCCTGGTGGTGGAGGTGGCGCGTTCGCAGCCCGTCCGTCTCACCGAACTCGCCCTCGCGGTCGGCATCGCGCAGGGCACCGCCTCCACCCTGGTCGACGCGCTCGTCCGCGACGGACTACTCGAACGCCAGGCCAGCGCGGACGACCGCCGCTCCGTGCTCCTCCACGTGACAGCAGAAGGAGCCGCACTGGCGCAGGACTGGACGGCCGGCTATGAACGGGCGGCGGAAGAGCTCTTCAAGCCGCTCACCGAAGAGCAGTTGTCGACCCTGGCCGGCATCTTGCGAACCCTCAGCGCCGAGAAGGCGCCGGCGACCGACGACTGACAAAGCCGAGTTCACGGCCGCCGCGTGCCGCCTCGGTGCTCGCGCGGCAGTGGCTGGTGCAACCCCTCGACGGCACGAACGGACACCGCCACCGTGCCCAGCCGTCAACGCTGCCCCGTCCGCGCGCCGGACGGCCACTGGCCGCCCTTCCCCGGCCCATCGCCGGCGCCCATCGAAACTTTCCGACGAGGAGTCACGTCTGCTGCGGCCGCAATTGACGCATGGTCCGGCTGCAGGTGCTTCCCACGGCGACCAACAGCATCACTCCGTTCGTCGCGAGGAGCGCGACAGAGGCTCCCGATGACTCAGCGAGGAGGCCCGCGAAACCGGGCCCCAGCGGCGCGCCCAAAGAGATGATCAGTCGCATGGACGATATGACCCGGCCTTGAAGACGGTCGGGTGTGACGGCGACCTGGAAACCGATCAGGACCGCGTTCGCGGAGGGGGTCATGAACAGCATGCAGGCAAGGAGCACACCCATCACGTGGACGTTCGGGTAGAGGATCATCGGCCCGATCAGCGCGGAATTGGTCCAGAACACGCCGAGAATGATGCGGCTCGGGGGCCAGCGATGGACGATCTGTGTGGCCAGTACGGCCCCCAGCATGCCTCCGACGCTCCCCATTCCGAATATCAGGCCGATCTCCCCTGCGGAGGCGCCCTCGGACCGTGCCATGACCACAGCACCGAACGTCAATGCCGCGAAGGCCAAGTTGATACCGATTCCGGAAAGGAGAATCACCCGCAGCGTCCGCTGCCGCCAGGTCCAGCGGACACCCTCGGCGATCTCCCGAAGGAGAAACTCGGACTTTCCATGGCCACGCATCTCCGTCCGAACCAGGAGGGTGGCGAACAGTGAAACCAGGAAACCCATGGACTGCCCAAGGAAGGGCAGGGCCTTGCCGAGGCCGAGCAGGGTGCCGCCCAAGGATTGCCCCACGATGGCTGCGGCATGCCCTCTGGCCTCGTTGGCCGCCACCGCCCTCGGCAGGGCATCCGCGGGAACGACGCGACGCAACGCCGCTGTCTCGGCAGGCTGGAAAACGACCTCACACGCGCTGGACAAGGCGACGGCGGCCATCAAGACCCAGAAGGTCAGGCTGCCCAGCAACGCGGACACACCGAGCCCGGCCGCGAGCACGATACGAACGGTGTCGCAAGCGATCATGACATTCCGGCGATCCCAGCGGTCCACAAGTGCTCCAGCCGGCAAGCGGATGGCCGACTGGACAAGCAGGGCGAGCGAACCCAGCAGGCCGGCCTGGGTGGAGGATCCAGTCAGTTCCAGGGCGATGAGGGGATAGGACACCAGCCCGATGTGCACGCCCAGGGCTGAGCCGGCACCGGCGCTCCAGAGCAGGGTGAAATCTCGGTTCTTGCGGAACATCGGTACATTCTCCGGGGGTGAGGCCGTCGGAGTCGGTGGTCGGCTCGCCGATCCGTTCTCCGTGGGCATGCCGCGTGTCACCAGTACTTCTTGAGCGCGGAACAGTATTTCCGTCGCGGCGTTCGCACCGATCCCGGCCACCGTGAGGTTCATCAGCCACGCGTCGCCATAGACGAGGACCTGCAGATAGGAACCGTCGTGCCCGGCGTGGTCTGTTCGGTTCGGGCGGCGGGCCGGTTCGAAGGCCGGTCAGCCCATCGAGATGAGGATCGGCGCGACGTATCGCCCACGGTCGCCCGGGGGTCGGTGAGCGCCATAGACCATCGTCGGCAGGGCTGCGGAGCCCTGGACGGGCCCGAGCTTGGTGAGCCACGGGCGCAGGCCCGGGTAGGCGTCCAGCAGGTCAATGCGCACGTCGCGGTCGGCGCCGTGGGCGGCCGCCAGGATCAGCTCGCGGGCCGCTTCTTCCGAGGGTGAGACGACGGGGCCGATGACACGGTGAGGGCCGGCGGTCCAGGCCACGGCGAAGCCGCCGTCGGTGACGACCGTCCGCTCGGCCCTGGCCAGCAGCCCGGTCAGCGCCTTGCTCCGGTCGGCCCCGGTCACCTCCGCGTCCAGCTTCAGCAGCGCGGCGTGGTCCTCCGGTGTCGCCACGCGAACTCGCGGCGAGCACGCCGTCCCCCGCATCGGACCCATGGTGATCGTCAGGCTGCCAACAGGGCGGAAGCCCAGCCGCTCGTAAACGGGACGCCCGAAACGGGTCGCGGTCAACTCCACGACACGATTCCCGGCCACCTGCAGGGCGTGCTCCATCAGCCGCGTACCCAGCCCCTGCCTGCCGTACCTGTCGGCGACGAGCATCATGCCGACACCGGCCAGCGAGTCGCCGTAGCAGGTCACCACCACGCACCCCGCCAGACCGTCACCGTCGGCCGCATCGACGGCGTACACCGCGCCCACCTCGAACATCAGCCGCCACTTCGCCTCGTCGGTGGACCACCCCCGATCACTTTCCAGCCGCTGGCACAGAGGCAGGTCATCCAGGCCGAGAAGCCGAATATCACTCACAGACGAGAACCTACTCCGTCGCCCCCTCCACCCCAGCAGCGGATGATCTCAGTGACACCGTCCCCCCTCGGTGCCCGTCCCTCGCAGGCCGGGCACCGGTCGCGCACGTGACTGATGGAGCCATGGCGGCTCGCCGAAAAAGCAAGAACCTGGACGGCAACCGGCGATCAGAACGTGAAGGGGTGCAAGGACCGTGGCACAGCCGGTTTATTTCGAGCCGAAATCAGATGAACTCGCGGCGGCTCAGAGCGTTTGATATCCGACCGAGATCGGCCACGAGGTGCTGCTGCATTTCGCATTTGATTTGACGGAATTAGCAACCCATGGGCCGAACAGCGTGGTGTAGCCGCCGCTGCTGTTCTGGCAGAAGAGCACGACCCGCGTCTGAGTGACTCCGGTGCCGCTGCACAGCGCCCAGCCGGTGCCGCCGGGAGTGCCGATCTGCGCGTCAGTGCTGCAGGTCGCCGCCTGAGCAGGGGAAGCCGGTGACACGAGAGCCGTCACGGCGGCGATTCCGGCCGCCGCTGCCGCCGAAACGGCTAACTTCTTGATGTGGCCCATCAACTACCTCCTTCGGTGTCGATCATCACCGCTTGATGGTAGCCACAGCTTTGGTGGATATCCATAGGGAGTGGAACGCATTTTTCCGCGGGTGATCTTACGGACCGACCGCAAGGTATTGTTTTATAGTCCGGAACGAAAATGGTCTGTCAGTGAGCTGTTTTTGTGCCGTCGATCGCGGCGACCGAACCGCCCGGTGAAACCTGTCGTCGCGCTGGTCAGAGGAATTCGCTGCGGTAGGCCGGGGCCAGTTCTGCCGCGCGGCGGCGTTCCGCGAGCTCGTCCGGCGACAGCTGCGGCGGCGGGGCGTCCTTGCCCGCCACCACGTCGCCGATGCGCACGAAGTACTCGTCCCGCCCGGCCGGTGTGCACATGCAGAGCATCCGGGCCGACGCGCCCGAGATGCTGCGGAAGTTGTCACAAAACGGGGCGCTGTCCGGTCTGAGCTGGTGCACGGCCGGATCGAGCCGGCCACCGTTTCGCGGAAGGAAGCCTGATGGGCACCGATCAAGCACACGCTCACCACCTGGAGAACCCCGACAAGAGCGGGCCGCCGCCGCAGATCGACGTGGTCGCCACCGTGCCCGGGGCGCCGCCCGCGCCGGAGGGGGCCGAGGCGATGACGATCCACGTCACGCTGCCGCCGAACAGCCCTGGTGCGCCGCCTCACCGGCACTCCGGTCCCGCATACGGGTACGTGGTCAAGGGCGCCATCAACTTCGAACTCGAAGGTGAACCCGTACGGGTTGTCCGAGCAGGCGAGGCGTTCTGGGAGCCTGGCGGGGACGTGATCCACTACCAGGACGGCAACCACCTCGCCGACGAGGAGTCGGCGTTCGTCGTGACGATGTTCTGCGCGCCCGGGCAACCGATGCTGACCGTGGTCAGCCCAGAGGAGTTGGAGGCTCGGCGAGACCGTCGGGCGCCACGGTCATGACCAAGGTTTCACTGACCGCGCTCGTTCACGATCTGCTCGCGCGTGCCCGTGAGACGGGCAGCGGTCGGAGCGCCACCACTGTCCACGGTGGACACGATCGCTCGTTGCGGCAGACCGTGATGGCATTGCGGCAGGGCGAGCACATGCACGAACACGAGCATCCTGGCGAGGTCACGGTGCACGTGCTGCACGGGCGGGTACGGCTCGTCGCCGGACCTGACTCGTGGGACGGGCTGCCCGGCGACCTGCTGGTCATGCCCGAACGCCGCCACCGTGTGGAGGCCGTGGAGAACTCCGTATACCTGTTCACCACCACGCGGTGAAGACGGACGGCGGGAACCGGGGCCCGGTTCCCGCCGTCGGCGCAGCTGCCGGGAGAAGCTCCCGTGCTCGCGCACATATATAGGTGCGGCGGCTGCCAGGAGACTCGCGGAAGTATCGCTCGGTCAGCTCGGGGCGCGTCACGTGCCGGTGGGCTCGGCCAGCAGCTCGAAAAGGCTGGAGAATCCCTGGTCGCCGTGGCCGCCGGCGATCCTGCGGTCCATCAGCCGCTTGACCTCCCGCATCCGCACGGCTTCCACGCCGGCGGCGTGCCGGTGGCCGATCAGGTCGTCCATGAGCGCGGCCTGCACGGTGAGCGGGCCGAGGTCCGGCCCATAGTCGCCGTTCTTGACCGCCTGCGCCATCGAGGTGAGCAGCGGCGGGTAGGCGGGCAGGGAGGCGCCGACGCGCCCGGCGAACTCCACCACGTCGACCCCTTCGGCCTGGACCAGGCGCAACGTGTGCAGGTAGCCGATGAGCAGCTCGTACGACACGGCGATCTGGGCGAGGAACTCCACGGCCGCCAGACCCGCGTCCTCGCCGTGGTGGGTGACGGTACCCAGCTCCCGCAGCACCGGCTCGCAGGCGGCGAAGGCGGCGGAGGAGCCGCTGAACGGCAGCTGCACGTGCGGTGTGCCCACGTACGGCGGGTCGCCCATGATCTTGCCGTCGAGGTATCGGGCGCCGCGTTCGCGGGCCCAGCGCTCGTTCGCCCGCGCCTGGGCGGGCGAGCCGCTGGTGAGGTTCGCCAGCACCTTGCCCGCGATCGCGGTTTCGACAGACTCCAGGACCTGCTCGACCGCCGGGCCGTCGAGCAGGCAGATCAGGACGAGCGGGCTCGCCGCCACCGCCTCTGCGGCCGTCGCGGCCGTCGCGGCGCCGGCCTCGGCCAGGGGCGGCTCTTGCTCCCCGTCCGGTTCCAGACCGTCGTACGGTGGCCCCGGTCGAGCAGGGTACGGGCGATCGCCGAGCCCATGGAGCCGAGCCCGAGCACGGTGACCTGGGCCGGGCCTGCGTTCGTCGTGGTCATGATGATCCTTTCAGGCGGCGATGAGGCCGCGCCGCAGCGCGGAGGCGATCTCGACGGCGCGGCGGGCCTGGAACTCGACGGCGGTCAGGTTGGCCTCGGCGACGTTCGCCGGGGTGTTGCCGGAGGTGCCGCTCGCGCCATAGGGGTTGCCGTTGGCCGGGTCGAACTGCACGGGGTCGGCGTAGCCGGGCGGGACGATGATCGAACCCCAGTGGTAGATGGCGTTGTTCAGGGCCGGCAGGGTGCTCTCCTGGCCGCCGTGCCCGGCCGAGGTGAAGGAGGAGACGACCTTGTTCACCAGCTTGCCCTGGAACCACAGGCCGCCCGTGGTGTCGACGAACTGCTTGAGTTGCGCCCGCCTTCGCCGCGGCCTCGGCCGCTGCCTCGACCATGGTGTGGACGTTGCCGGTGGAGGAGTGGTAGATGACGGCGACCTTGGTCATGACGTGCTCGTTTCGCAGGTGCGGGTGGTGAGGGATCAGACGAAGAAGCTGTCGTGGCGGAGGAAGAACTCCGCGCGCTCTTCTTCGCTCTTGCCGGCCAGGTCGGCGACGCCTTCGAAGTACTCCTCGCCGCGCCGTACGCGGAGCAGAACACCTGGGCCGCCGCGAGCCTGGCCCGTACCCGCGGCATCCTGTACGACGACCACGCCGCACTGACCGAGGCCGCCGACCTGTGGACCTCGATCGACGCCCGCTTCGAACGCGCCTGCACCCTGCGCCTGCTGCCCAAAGGGTCACCCTTCCGCAGGTAGAACGTCCGCAACCCGCTGCGCGACCGACGTCGGCACCTGCGCGGGGTCGATCCGCGGTTTCGCCATGCCACTACCAGCGACAACAACGCCTCCTCAACCGCTGAGTCCGGCTCGAGTACTAGGTTGAACTCGTGGAAATCAGCGACGGGCGTTGACTGAATGCGGTGGCCGGCGAAGGGCTCATCGCGCCACGGACTTGAGGTGTGCTACCCGTCTCTCGTGTCCTGACCAGAGTCGGCAACCGCGTCGGAGACATCTGAGATTCCAAGGTCACTCCGCATTGCCGCACGCAGGCGCTCGCCCCGTTCCCAGAATCGTTCGCTGTACGCGAGGGCCGCGTCCAGGGTTTCTCCCTCGCCGGCGATCCCTTGATCCAGTCTTCTGACCATCCCATACCAGCTGCTGAGGTGTCCTCTGACTGCGCCAGCCGTATTCAGCACTTCACGGGGGCCGGTCATCTGGGCCTCAGCGTGTCGTTCGATATACATGCGGCGTGTCTGTGCGACGTCAGCTCTTAGCTCATCGCTGGCCGCACCGTCACGGATACCGTGCAGGAGGTCGTTGATGGCCGTGCGGTGTTGCCTGATGGCGATGTTCAACGCCACGTAGCATGCACGCCGCTGTTCCAACCACTCCTTTCGCTCTTTGCTTTCCTGGTCCTCCTTCCGCTGGGACTGCGCTTGCTCGAAATCCATCCGCTTGCCGCGAAGCGCTGATCGCTGGGTGTAGATCGACGCGGTCAATGTCCCCACCACAGCAATCGCTGCGGCAAGGAGGGGGGTGACGTATTCCATCGATGCTCCTCTGCGATGGGCGACAAGCCCGCGATGGGCTCGTGCGGACTCGACTTCGGTGTCAGATCCCGGCGCGTTCATCATCCCCTTCACCAGATGCTTGAAGGCGGTCCGGGTAGCGTTGCACCATCTCGCCGAAGAACGCGCGCGGTCCGCGTCCTTGTGCCCGGCCACCACGGCGGCGGGCGCAGGGCGCGTACCGCGTCGATGCCGCCGTCGGCGAGGTACTGGTGCACGTTGTTGTAGGCGTCGTCGCCTGCGACGACGAGATGGAGCGCCGGTACGTGCAGAACGGTCGAGGCGTCGCCGTCGCTGTGGCCGACCTCGACCGCGTGCAGCTCGTGCCCTTCGAGGGCGAGTCCTTCCGCAGGCAACGGCCGGGCGGTTGGCAGGCTGCTCCGTTACGGTGCGGCCATGGCGAATTTCGTGTTAGTTGCAGGCGCGCGGCTCGGGGCGTGGGCGTGGGACGAGGTGGTGCCCCATCTGCGTGCAGCGGGCCAGGGCGCTCATCCGTTGACGCTGTCCGGCCTTGCCGGCAGACGGGGTGTGCCGGCTGGGCAGCAGACCCATGTCCAGGACATCGTCGACGAGGTCGAAGGTCGGGATCTGCGCGACGTCGTCCTGGTGGGTCACAGCTATTCGGGCATCCCGGTCGGTCAGGCCGCGGAGCGGATCGGTGACCGGCTGTCCCACGTGATCTTCGTCGATTCCAGCGTGCCAGCCGATGGCGAGGCGTGCGTCTCCGCCTGGCCGGACGGTGGGGCCATGGTGAAGGCGTCGATCGCCGAGAACGGAGGATTCTGGCCGCTCGTGCCCGCAACGCATTACGACGGCCACGGCCTGACCGATGAGCAGATCGCACGAATCTTGAGTGGCTCGACGCCGCACCCGGGCGCCACGCTGACCGAGCCCGCCGTGCTGGCACGGCCCCTGGACGAACTCCCGGCGACGTACATCCAGTGCCTGCTCGCCGGAGCGGAGCTCAGCGACGACGTGCGCAGGCTGCTGACCAGCAGGCACTGGCGGCTGGTCGAGATGGACACCGGTCACTGGCCGATGTTCTCCCGGCCCCGCGAACTGGCGCAGATCTTCCTCCAAGCAGCCGGGGAGTGACCGCAGGCTATCCTCGCGCAGCCATGCCACCCGCACGACAATGTGCCTGGTCGGGGTGTCGCCTCGACAAGAACGGCCACCAGATGCAAGATCATCACGCCCCCCACTTGCGGAGCACGCCAGGGGGGCTGCATGAGCATTCACGAGCACAGCCAGGACATCCCAGCCGGAATGCCGTCGGCGAAGGGGGGATCCACGCGGCGCGATCTGCTCAAGGGGGGCGCGGCGGTCGGTACCGCCGCCATCGTCGGGGGAATGCTCGGCGCCCCGGCGCGGGCCGCCTCGGCGCCCGCCCGGGAGGGCGTCATCGACGTCGCCGTCATCGGCGCCGGAGTGTCCGGGGCGTACGCGGGCTGGCGGTTGCTCGGACCGGAGGCCAGGCGCAGCGGCGTGCTGAGCAGGCTACGGCGGCGGCGGCGCGGCGGCCGGCTCGTGGTGCGGCTGTTCGAGAGCAGCGAGCGCGTCGGCGGCCGCCTCTTCTCGGTGACGCCGCGTGGCATGCCGCACTTGCACGCCGAGCTGGGTGGGATGCGCTACTTGAGCAACCAGCCGGTCGTGGCCGACCTGGTGAGCCATCTCCGGTTGCCGACGGCCCCCTTCCCTGTCGACGAGCCACAGAACCTCGTCTACCTGCGCCGGCGCCGCTTCACCATGAGCCAGTTCACCGATCCGAGGGTCGTGCCGTACGACCTGCCGGCCGCGATCCGCGGCAGGACGCCGGACGACGCGCTCCTGTCCGTCATTCAGCGCTTCGTTCCCAACGCCGCCCGGATGGATCACCGGGCCTGGGACGCGATCAAGCCGACGGCGTCGGCCGAGGGGCGGCGTCTGTACGACATCGGGTTCTGGAATCTGCTGCTCGACGCGGTTGGTCAGGAGGGGTGGTCGTTCCTCCGCGACGGCTTGGGCTACGGGTCGGTGGTGTCCAGCGTCAACAGCGTCGAGGCGATGGAGGCGTCCGTGGCGGATTTCGTCGGCTCCCCGCCGCCGCAGTACCTGCTCCTGCGTGACGGCTACCAGACGATGCCCGAGGAGCTCGTCCGCCGGTTCGTGGGGGAAGGCGGGAGCGTCCACCTCCACCACCAAGTACGCCGGATCGACCGGGAGACGGTCGGCGGCGAGGAGGTGCTGTCCCTTGCCATGACGGTGTGGCCAGAGGGCCGGCCGCTCAAGGTCCGGGCGCGCCACGTCGTCTTGGCGATGCCGCAGCGCTCGATCGAGCTGCTGGACCCGGACACGTTCCTCTTCTCCAGCAACCGGTTCCTGTCCGACCTCGGCTCGATCGTCACGAGGCCGGCCTCGAAACTCTTCCTCGCCTACGACCGGCCGTGGTGGGAGGATCTCGGCCTGAAGGCCGGTCGCTCGGTGACCGATATGCCCCTGCGCCAGACCTACTACTGGGGCGTCGAGGGCAACCAGCCCGGAGCCGACCCCGCCAACCGCAATGCCCTGCTGCTGGCCTCCTACAACGACCTCAGCGACGTGGAGTACTGGAACGAGCTGCTGACGCGACCGAAACGCCTGGCACCGGTGTCGGTGACCCGGCCGCCGCGGCCGATGGACGCGACGGCACCGGGAACACTGGTCGACGAGGCGCAGCGCCAGCTGCGCGAGCTGCATGGGCGCCGCGCCCGCATCCCCGACCCGACGGCCGCGTACTTCCAGAACTGGGTGCAGGACCCCTATGGCGCGGCCTACCACTTCTGGCAGGTCGGGGCGAAGAGCTGGGAGATCATGCCGCGGATGCGCCGCCCGATCCCCGGCGCCAACGTGTACATCTGCGGATCGGCGTGGTCGACCGGGCAGGGTTGGGTCTACGGTGCGCTCACCCAGGCCGAACTGATGCTCCAGGAGCATTTCGGCCTGCCACGTCCGGCATGGCTCTCGCCGACCGTCTACCTGGGCCCGTAGGCCGCCCGGCCGGCCACACACCCAGGGACTCCGGGCGGCACCACCAAGTGGTCTGAGCCGTACGGTCTCGTTGCACGCGGCCTGTATGACGATGCGGCCGACATCATCCCGCCCATCGTCCGGGCGGCCAGCTACATCAGCGACCCCTGGTGCTTCTACAACTGGTTCGGTTACGTCCGAAAGCCTTCGTCCCGCGCCGCGCGGCCCTCCCCACCGATGGGCGGTCCGTTGAGACCGCTGACGTCAGTCGCAGCTGCAGCCGTCGCAGCAGCAGCCGTCCTCGCATGAGCAGCAGGAACAGCAGTCGCCGCAGTTGCTGCAGCAGTCGCAGCCGGAGCAGTCGAGGCGGCCGCAGCAGGAGCTGTCGCGCTCCTCGTCCCAGGCGGGCCGGTACAGGCCACAGGTGCAGCAGGTCAGCGCGGCGCACGCCAGGGACAGCAGCCCGCCGGGGTCGCGCCTGGGCGGCCGTTGGTCCGGTGGTGCGCCAGGGTGGTTCGGTTCGGCGACGGCGAAGGCTCGAGAGACGGCGTGGCCGGTCTCCCGTACCAGCAGGGCGTGGGTGAGGGCGGGGCGGGGCAGGTCGAGCGTGTGTACGGCGGCGCTCAGGTCGGCGTGTGCGGCGTCGCAGTGGCGGCGCGCTTCGTCCAGGCCGGTGCCGGTGGCGGCGAGCGGGTTGTACGCCCCGGACGCCCGGTCCTCGGCCAAGTCCTCCACCGCGTCGATCAGGTGGGCCAGTCTCCCGAACGCGCGACCGGTCGCCTCGAGGGCGTCGCGGTTGTGGGGTTTGGCGGCGAGCGTCCCGGTGTGCGCGAACGCCGCCGCCACGGCGTCCTCGGTGGGCCTCGTCAGCTCGCGTAATCCTGGAGACCTCTGGGCGGGGATGCGTTCCAGGAGCGCCTGACGCTCGGCCGCCTCCGTCAGCGGGGCGGGGTCGAAGGCCAGCGTACCGGCCGTGGCCGTACCGGCGGAGGACCAGCGGTTCGCCAGGCGGGTGGCGCCGGCGGCCACGGGGCGGCGGGCGTACATGCCGTCGCCGTCGGCCACATGGTCGTTCACCTTGCCGGCCGCCAGGAGCAGCGACACCGAGGCCGCCAGCCGTACTCCCTCGGACTCCACCACGTCGGCGCCCTTGAACCCGCGCAACGCGCACGGGCCCGCCTTCCTGCGCGGCGTGGACGCGGATGTCTGGGCCTCGGTCAGGACGGACACGAGCAGGCCGTCGTAGTTGGTCACCAGCCGGGACAGGTGTCCGTGCTCGTCGCGGAGGGCCAAGCAGAGTCCGCACAAGTGGCCCATCCAGTCCGCGTACAGGCCCTTGCACAGGACGTGCCGACACGGGCGGACAATGCCGAACATACGTCCCCTTATGGTCACAACGGAGATCCCTAACCGTAGCAGCAGCCCCTGGGTGGTGAGCTGCGGCCGCCGGCCTGCGGACCGCCGATCGCCTGCCGGCATCCCAGCGCGCGGTCGACTCTCAGCATCGGTCGTCCGACCGATCGGCGGGACCGAGGTGAGGAACGAGCCATGCGCGCGATTGAATACGACCGGTTCGGCAGCTATGACGTACTGGAGGTGCGGGAGAGGCACTTGCCGGTGCCCGCCGAGAGGGCAGGTGCTCGTCAGGATGTCGGTGGCCGGGGTCAACTTGCTGGACGAGACGGTGCGTTCGGGAAAACTCGCACCCGCCCTGCACAAGCCGCTGCCGATCCGGCCGGGTGGCTTCGGTGTGGGGCGGGTCGAGGAGCCCGGCGCCACGGGACTGGCCGCAGGTGACCGTGTCGTGCTGAGCGGAGGACGGTACGGGGTGAGCACCGACGGTTCGTGGGCCGACTACATCGCGGTCGACGCGGCCCATCTGGTGCCGATCCCGGACGGCGTCGACGACGAGACCGCCGCCGCGCTGACCACCGGCGCCGGTTACCTGACCGCTTACCTGGCGCTGAAGGAGTTGGCGGGCTTCCGCGACGGCCAGAGCGTACTGGCGCCGGGCGTCGGCGGTGCGGTCGGCCAGGGCGGCGTGGAGGTCGCCCGTGTCCTGGGCGCGTCGCAGGCCATCACCACGGCCACCACCACCGAGAAGGCGGAGCTGGGCCGGTCCGCCGGGTATGAGGTCTCGCTGCCCGTGTGCGTTCTACGACCGTTCACGCAACAACAGCGGCGTCTGGCACGACGTACGGTTCTGCGGCAACGCCGCAAACCTGCGCGCCTACCGCGCCCGCAAGCGGGAACAGGCCGCCTCCGGCGAGTGATCCTCACGCCACCCCCCGCCATCGGCGGCCGAGCAACGGGGCGCCGGCCGGCCGAGCCGGCCTCTTGGCAGGTTGCACGATACGCAGCCGTACATCTGGGCGGCGACCGCGCTGACCGCCATCCACCGGGCCGGGGTGATCCACCGTGACCTCAAGCCCGAGAACGTCGCCCTCGGCCCAGACGGCCCGCGCGTGATCGACTTCGGCATAGCCAGGGTGGACGGCGCCACCCTCACCGACGACGGCCCCTGCACGTCACGGTGCACCACCACAGCGACGCCGTCTGCGGCAAACCAAGATCAAGACCGTGCACAACCCGCTCAGGTACCCACCTCGTCAACTCGCCCTCCGACTGGAGCGGCTGGACGGGCGTCATCTCCTAGCAGAACGCCGAGGTCAGAGCCATAGGACGACGTACACGCCCGCTCTGCCGAATTGACGTGTGGGCGAGCGCCCATTAAGAATGGGCGCTCGCCCACTCTATTGTCGTCATGAAGGGAGAGCGTCTCCATGGAGACCTCGGACATCACGGACGTCCTCGTCGTCGGCGCCGGGCCGGTGGGGCTCACGCTGGCGTGCGAGCTCGCCCGCCGCGACGTGCGCGTGCGGATCATCGATCGCGCCACCGCCCATCCGGCCGGAACGCGGGCCCGGGGCGTCCGGGCCCGCACCCAGGAGGTGTTCGAGGACATCGGCGTGCTCGGCCGCCTGGCCGAACACGCCGAACCGCCACTCCCCACGCGCTTCTACGACGCGCAGGGGAACGTGGTGCGCGAGGTGATCATGTACGACGCGCCTCCGGTGCCGGGCGCGCCCTATCCGGGCAGCCTCATGGTGGGTCAGCAGTTCACCGAGGCGGCCCTGCGCGAGAAGCTGGCCTCACTCGGCACCACGGTGGAGCTCGGCGCCGAACTGGTCGCCCTGTCCCAAGACCGTGACCTGGTCACGGCATCCGTCCGCACCGACGGGCGGCTGCAGGACATCCGCGCGCGCTACCTCGTCGGGTGCGACGGCGGCGGCAGCACCGTACGCAAGCAGGCCGGCATCGACTTCCTCGGCGAGACGTGGGAACGGCAGCGGATGCTGTTCGGCAACCTCAGCGTCGACGGCCTGGACGCCTCGGTCTCCCACATGTGGGCGACCGGCCCCGGCGGCATGCTGACCCTGGCCCCGATGCCGAGCAGCGGAACCTGGTTCTTCACCGCCCCGCTGCCGCCGGACGACGGCCAGGAGCTTCCCCCGGTCTCGGTGGAGACGTTCAGCGACATCTTCGCCCAGCACGTCGGGCTGCCCGGCGTGCGCTTCCACGACGCGATCTACCTGTCGATCTACCAGGTCAACATCCGCATGGTCGACCGATACCGGGCCGGCCGCGTCTTCCTGGCGGGAGACGCCGCCCACGTGCACACCCCCGCGGGCGGCCAGGGAATGAACACCGGGGTCCAGGACGCGTACAACCTCGGCTGGAAACTCGCGCACGTCCTGCGCGGAGCGCCCGAACCGCTGCTGGACACCTATGAGGAGGAACGCCTGCCGATCGCCAGGCACGTGCTGGCCTCGACCACCGCCCGGGGCAGATACTGGGCCGGCGGCGACACCGCACGCGTGTCGGAGCGCATCGCCGGCGCGTTCAAGGGGCAGGACCCGTTCAGCGACGTCAGCCAGCTCACCCTCACCTACCGCGGCGGCAGCCTGGCTTGCGACCTGGACGAGGCGATCGGCATCCGCGCCGGCGACCGCGCCCCGGACGCCCACTGCGTCGAACCGGAGAGCGGCAAGCAGGTCAGACTGTTCGACCTCTTCCACGGCACGCACTTCACACTGCTCGTCTTCGGCTCCGGCCCCGCACCTCAGGTGCGCGGGAGCCGGCGCGCCGACGTGCACCCGCATCGCATCGTTCCCCCGGGCCTGTCCTGTGGCGACGGCGCACTCATCGACGCGACGGGACAGGCGCACGAGCTGTACGGGGTGGACGGCGACGGTCTCGTGCTGATCCGCCCTGACGGCTACGTCGCCCTCGCGGGAGGCAGCTGGAACGACCGCTCCGTGGCCGACCACCTCGACAGGCTGACCGGCGACCCTCGGTAGTCGAACAGCCCTTCATCGGCCCAGCCTTCGTACCAGATTCTGGCGATCGTCAGCTCGACGGCTGCAGGCCGGCCAGGAGGTTGAAGGCGCCGGTCAGGAAGTTGAGCGTGACGACGCCGACGATCTCGGCGATGACCCGGTCGCTCCACCCGTGCGCCCGCAGATCGGCCACGTCGGCGTCGGTGAGGGACGACGGCTCGGCCAGCACCCGTACGGCCACCGCGATCAGGGCCGCCTCCCTGGCGTCGGTGGACGTGCCCTGCCGCGCCAGCGCGATGTCGGCATCGCTGAGCCCGGCAGCACGTCCCGCCTCGATGTGCGCCTGCATGCAGGTGCCGCACCCGATCCACTCCTGTACGGCGAGCGAGACCTTCTCGCTGAGCGCCCGCGGCAGTTTGACGCGTTTCATGGCGCGCGACAGGTTCAGGTAACCCTCCAGCAGCGCCGGGGAGTGCGCCATGGTGGCGACCATCTCCCCCACGCTGCCCCTCCTGTCGAGGATGTCCTGCAGCAGGTCCTGGGACTTGCCGGGAGCGGTCGCGGGCTCAAGCGGCACCAAGCGTCTCATAGCGACGTACCCTACCCCCCTACCGTATAGGAAGGGAAGATGATGCAACGCTTGCTGACTCGGCATCTGTCTCGATGGCTCGGCCGCCGGCCCGCCGGCCAGGCGGGTGCTGGACGAAGGCGCCCTGCCCACCTACATGCACGACCCCGCCAACCGGGCCTCCGCCGCCGTGGCCGAGGCCGCCGGCTTCCGTGACCTGGGGTGGCGCGCCTGCGGCGCCGGCTGATCGGCTACTTGGTGGCGGAGGCGACGAACAGCGGCAGGGCGAGGAACAGCCGGTTCTCCTCGGCACGGCGCGCCTGCTCCCCCGTCCAGGCGTCGCACTCCTCCCGGGTGATGACCCCCGCCGAATGCGCGGCCTGCGCGAGGCCGGTCAGCATGGCGAGCATGGTCTCGCCGGTGAAGACCCCGACGTGCGCCTCCACCTCCACCTCGCGGAACCCGGCGTCCAGCAGCAGGTTGCGGTACGCGCGGGCGGCGCGCGGGTTCGTGGTGAGGTCGGCGCGGGCGTGCACGATGATCCGGGTGAGGGCGGGCTGGTCGGAGTCGATGACGATGGTGTCCCAGTCCTGTCCGATGAGGACGATCCGGCCGCCGGGGGTCAGCACGCGTACGGCCTCGGCCAGAGCCTTGGCCGGGTCGGCGAGCTCGTGGAAGACCTTGTCCGCCCGGTAACCGGCCACCTCGCGATCATGCAAGGGCAGGCGATAGGCGTCGCCGATGCGGAAGTCGGCCTGGGGCCGGCGCCGCCGGGCCACCGTGATCATCTCTTCGCTGACGTCCATGCCGACCGCCGTGACGTTCCTGTCGGCCAGCTCGGCGACCGCCAGGCCCGCGCCGCAGCCCACGTCGACGACGGTGTCGCCGGGCTTGAGCCGGAGCAGGTCGTACGTGCGGGCGCGCAACAGGGCGGCGGCCGGCATGGCGTCGGCGCGGTCGAGGAGCTTGATGAGTTCGTTCGACATGCCCCCACCATGCGACTTGATGTCGACATGAAGTCAACTCCGGCGATGGCCGTCGGCGACGCCGCAGCCAGGTTCGGGCTCGCGCCGCACGTCCTGCGCCACTGGGAGGCGGTGGGCCTGCTCTCCCCGGCCCGCGCCGAGGGCGATCGCCGCCGCCACGGCCGTGACGACCTCTACCGGGTCGCCGCGATCCTGCGCGCCGGGGAGGCCGGCATGAGCCTGGAGGATCTCCGTCAGATGCTCACCGCCGCAGAGCCGGCCACCCGCCGCGAGATCCACCGCCGCAACCGCGAGGATCCGAACGCGTCGGGCAGGCCGACCGGTCAGTGATGGTAGGCGTGGATCACGGCGTGCCCCTTGCCGCGCCCGATGATCCACTTGTTGATGGGCAGAGTGACGAGGAAGGCCACCAGCAGCGAGAACGCCAGCGCCCCCCAGAACAGCAACGAGGCGAGACCGGCGTCCATCGCGCCCGGGATGATCACCATGACGCCGTTGTCGACGATCTCCATGACGAGGATCGACAGGGTGTCGGCGGCCAGGGCGAGGCGTAGCGCCGCACGCCACTTCAGGCCCGCACGGAACAGTCCGCGCAGGGTGAGCGCGTATCCGAAGACGAACGCCAGCGCGACGGCCAGCAGGATGCTGGGCAGGTCGTGCCAGCCCAGGGCGGTGGCGATGACCATGCCGAGCACCTCACCGATGGCACAGCCGGTGAGGCAGTGCAGGGTCGCCGAGGCGGCCACTCCCCACGTCACCTTCCGCTGCCGGTGGACGCCGGAGCCGTCACCGTGGTGCGTCGATTCAGACATCAGAACCTTCTAGCTCGAATAGACACCCAGGCAAACCTATACCCCCTACCCGTATGCTGGCAATGTTCTGCCGCCGGCCCTGCGCAGCCGCGTTCCCCGTTCACCACTCGACCGGCTTGACAGATACCCCCCGGTGGTATTTTCTAGCCGACGCAATACCCCTTAGGGGTATCAGGCTTTCGAGTGGAGAACACCCATGCCCGCACCATTCCCCCGGCGCTGGGCCGCACTGGCCCTGATCGCCACCGCCCAGTTCATCGTCATCATGGACACGTCGATCATCGGCGTGGCCCTCCCCCGTATCCAGCAGGACCTCGGCTTCTCCCAGGAGAACCTGTCCTGGGTCTTCAACGCCTACGTCGTCGCCTTCGGCGGCCCGCTCCTCCTCGGCGGCCGCCTGTCCGACCTGTTCGGGGCGCGCCGGCTCTTCAGCACCGGCTGGCTAATCCTGCTCGCCGGATCCCTCCTGGCCGGCGTCGCACCCGAGGTGTGGATCGAGCTGACCGGCCGTGCCGTCCAGGGCGTCGGCGCCGCGCTGATCGCTCCGTCCGCGCTCACCCTGCTGATGATGCTGTTCGGCCACGACCCGAAGGAGCTGACCAAGGCTCTCGCCCTGTACGGCGCCGCAGCCCCCGCCGGCGGCACCGCGGGCGTCTTCCTCGGCGGCCTCATCACCGAATACCTGAGCTGGCCCTGGGTCTTCTACATCAACATCCCCATCGCCCTCGTCGCGCTCCTGGCCACGGGCGCCCTGATGCCCGCCACCCCATCGGCGCGCGGCTCCATCGACGTGCTCGGCACCCTGACCGTCACCCTCGGCCTCGGCACCGCCGTCTACGCCATCGTCCGCGCACCGGAGGCCGGCTGGGGCTCGGCCGAGACGTGGCTCGTCCTCGCCGGCGCCGTGGTGCTGCTGGCCGCGTTCGTCGCCGTCCAGGCCCGCCGCCGCGAGCCGCTGATGCGCCTGTCGATCTTCCGTACGCCGAACCTGGCCGCCGCCAACCTCACCCAGCTCCTGCTGGGCGGCGCGTGGATCCCGATGTGGTTCTTCCTCAACCTCTACCTGCAGCAGGTCCTCGGCTACAGCGCTTTCCCGAGCGGCGCCGCGCTGCTCCCGATGACCGTCCTCATCATGCTCGGCATGATCGTCCTGGCGCCCCGGGCCATCGGCCGCTTCGGCCCCAAGGCCACCACGGTCGCCGGCCTCGTCCTGCTCACCGCCGGTATGGCCTGGCTGTCGCTGATCAGCCCGGACGGCGGCTTCCTCACCGACGTCCTGCCCGCCGGCCTCGTGGCCGCGCTCGGCATGTCGCTGGCCTTCATCCCCTCCCTCGGCACCGCCATCTCCTCCGCCCGCCCGGAGGAAGGCGGCCTGGCCTCGGGCATCGTCAACACCAGCTACCAGGTGGGCTCGGCGCTCGGCCTGGCCGCCATGACCGCCGTCGCCGCCGCCAACGGCGCCGATCGGCTCGGAAACCTGCCCGCACTCACCGACGGCTTCTCCGCCGCCTTCATCGGAGCCGCCGCCATCGCCCTCCTGGCCGCCCTGACCGCCGCCACCACCCTGCGGACCACCGCCCCGGCTCCCACCGAGCAGGTCACCGCCGCCCGAAGTTGAGTGTCCTCCCACCGATACCGGACCGGGCCGCGATCCCGTGCCGATCCACCGCACGACCTGGTGGGTCGGCGCGGACGACAATGACGCTCTGGGAGAGATCGGCCCGACACCGATCCAAACCGTTCAGATCGACTCACGAAGCTCCTGCTGACCCGGCAATCGGTGCAGGTCGCTCCCCTGCATAGCAGGTCTTCCGGTAGGACAGTTCAGGGGCGTGCAGGGCCCAGCCCGCGGCGGACTGCGGCCCTGCCTCGGCGACCTGCGGTCGAGTCACCGACGTACCGTTATCGCGGAGCCTCTTGACGGGTAGCTTTGTGCCACGCGAGCCGCGTCTTCTCCCACCCAGCCGAGCAAAGCAGAGCCGCGGCTGCTCTGGAAGGGCAGGCCGACGTAGGTGAGGCCGGGCACCGGGCTGATTCCGCCGATGTGCAGCGGCACGTCGCCGTCCAGAGCTCCGGGGATACGCATCCAGCGGTAGTCAGGGCGGTATCCGGTCGCCCAGATCACGGCGGACGGCGTCACCGTCTCGCCTTCAGCCGTTCTGAACCGGTTTCCCTCTACGGAGACGATGCGATCGACGACGCGCACTGCCAAACGGCGCAGTTGCTCGGGACCGGTGCCGATCAGCGGGTCGCGCCTGCGTACGAGGCGGCCGAGACGGCTGGTGACCGGGGCTCGTACGACCCCGGCCAGCTGCAGCCAGGCGAAGAGGTCGCGGCCGAGAACGCGCTGGGGCAACGCCGGTTTACGCGTGCCGAGCGCGACAGTGACCTGCCGGTCCGCACACAGCTCTGCTGCGATCTGCATGCCGGAGTTGCCGCCGCCTGCCACGAGCACGGGTCCGTCGGGCAGTTGCCTGGGGCTGCGGTAATGGGCACTGTGCACAGCGACGATGTCCGGCGGGAGCGGCAGACCGGGAATGTGCGGACGTTGGAAAGGGCCGGTCGCGACCACCACGCCCTCGGCGGTGTAGGTGTCGTGATCCGTGACCGCCTCGAAGGTTCCGTCTTTCGCCCGGCGCAGCTGCCGTACGGGGGTGCCCAGACGGATGGGGAGGTCGAAGTGTGTCGCATAGGTCTCAAGGTAGGCGGCCACCTCGTCCTTATGCGGGTAACGGCCGCCGTCGCCGGGCAGCGGCAGGCCAGGCAGCGAGCTCAGCCGGGCGGAGGTGAACAGGTGCAGCGAGTCCCAGCGGCGCCGCCAGGACTCCCCCACGCGCGAGTGCGCTTCCAGGACGAGCACGTCATGCCCGGCCAGGCGTAGCTCCCGGCCCACGGCAAGCCCTGCCTGGCCGGCGCCGATCACGATTATCATGCGATCAGCCTGGCCCGCCGCCCGCCGGTCTGGCTTGAACGAACCTGCTATCCCCGCAGCCAGCGCACCCCGGTTGACAGCACCGACGGTGCGTCGCCCATCATGCGGCGGATCGTCCGGCTCAGGTGCGGGGCGTCGGAGAAGCCGGCAGCGTGCGCGGCGTCGGTCAGGGTGGCACCGTCCGCCAGCGCGTACAGCGCGAGCCGGAGCCGCATCCACAGCACGTACGGCCGGAACGGCAGTCCGGCTTCCTGCCGGAACAGGTGGGCCAGCCGGCTCTCCGACAGGTGGACGGCGTCGGCCAGCACGGCGAGCCTTACCTGTCCTGGCAAGTACTCTTCTACGAGCCGCATCGCCTGCGCCAGCGCGGGGTGCCGGTGCCGCGCCGGCACCGTATCGGTGGTCGCGTCGGCCAGGGCGACCAGGCTGGGCAGATCGAGGGGCGGTGGCAGGCGGACGTCGATGGCCCATGCGGCGGCCGAGCCGACGGCTCGATGAGTCAGCCGGCCGGTCTGGGCCGGGTCGATCAGGGCGAGCAGGCCGGCGTCGGTACCGCGAATGATCGCATGCGGGGCGTTGGCCGGGATCAGCGCGGCCGTCATCTCGTACGCCGATCCGTCGCTGCCACACAGGATCAGGCCGTCACCGACGAGGAGTTGCACGGCGTAGTGGGCGTGCATGCCGGCGACGCCGATCTCTCCGCCGTAGTAGAAGCGGCCGGGCGTGATCGCCGCCCATCCCCGCCATCCGGCCGCTGATCGGCTCACCGGCCGACGTCGGTGGAGCCGCAGCACCCGTCGGAAGTGCTGGGGATCGTGGCCGCGGTTACGGCGTCGAAGGCGACGTATGTGGCCGGGGCGAAGAAGCTGATGGCGATCACGCGTGATGCGACCCTCCGAAACGGTGCGGAACAGATGCCGGGCACGTTCAGCGCGCTCATGCCACCGGCTCACCTCCGGCACCCATAGTCCGGCCACTGTCATCATTCATCGCCATATGACGATCATATTCCGGCTATGGGAAGCTGCCGGGCTTCACAGGAACAGGCAGCCGATCGCCGCCGCGGCGATGAGCGGGCCCGGCGCGATGGCGAGAGCGGACGCCCGCTGTTCGCGTGTTCCTCCTGGCAGGCCACCGCGGCCGGGCCGGTACTGGTGGTGACGGCGTGGTCGTACGCCTCGGACCCGCAGCCGGGCGTCACGCAGGCCGGGCTCGGCCACCACGTGGTCCTGCCCGGCCCCGCGCACTTCACCTCAGGCGTCATCGCCGACACCAGCCATGCAGCGCTGACCGAGATGCGGCGCCTGCTGTCGATCCTGCGCATTGAGTCCCGCGAGGACGACGAGGGCGGCCCTCCGCCGATGCCGGGGCTGGGCCAGCTGGACGTCTTGAGGGTACAAGGAGATCGCTTCGTCGAAACGGAAATCGTGTTGCCCCTGCCGAGCCCGTCCTGCTGTGATCACCGAGAATGCCGCCGACGTCGAAGGAGGCGTCGCGCACTCGGCCGGCGCCGCTGTGGCCTTCACCGGGCTGGCCATCGCAGCCATCGTGATGACCGTCCGGTGCGCCCGCCGCCGGGCGACGCTGCCCGCCGTGCTCAGCGCCGTCGCCGCGCTGGTGCTGCTGGTGCCGATGTCGCCCGACCACCTGAGCATCCAGATCGCCGTGAACGGCCTGATCACCTTCACCTGGACGACCGTCCTGGCCCTGGCTCTCCGGCGCGTCGCGTGAGGCGGCTGTTCGCGCGGCTCTGCGGCCGCCCTGGTACGCCGGTTCCGGCCGGTGACGTCGAAGGCGTGCTCGGCCACACCGGCCGCGGTGGCGGAGGTCCCGTTCGGGTCACCAGGTCACCGGTAGGCGGTGGATGCCGTAGACGAGCGCGTCGGTCTTGAACGGCAGGCGCTCCACGGGCTCCGCCAGTGCGAGGGTCGGTACGCGGGCGAACAGCGTGTTCAGCACGATCTCCAGCTCGAGCCGGGCCAGGTTCTGCCCGAGGCACTGGTGGATTCCGAAGCCGAAGGCCAGATGGTGGCGGGCGCCGCGGTCGACGTCGATCCGGTCCGGCCGCGCGAACACGTCCGGGTCGTGGCCGGCGGCCGCGGCCGCCACGATGACGCCGTCGCCGGCGCGGAAGGCGATGCCGTCCAGTTCGAAGTCCTCGACGACCACCCGGGAGGTGGCGTTGTCGACGACGGAGTGGAAGCGCAGCAGCTCTTCCACCAGTTGCGGGGTCTGTTCGGGCCGCTCCCGCAACCCGGCCAGGAGGTGGGGATCGTCCAGCAGCGAGGCCACGCTCAGCGAGATCATGTTGGCGGTGGTCTCGTGGCCTCCGACCAGCAGCAGGAGACCGATTCCTGTCAGGGTCTCGCGGTCATAGGCGTCGATGTCGCGGTATTTCGCGATCAGCCGGCTCAGCAGGTCGTCGCCCGGCCTGGCCTCCTTGCCCGCGACCAGGTCGCTGATGTACCCGCGCAACCACAAGGCGGTGTCGCGTCGCTGCTCGCTCGTCGAGTTGCGGCTGAGGATGATCGTGGTTCTGCTCTGGAACTGGCCGCGGTCGGCGTAGGGCACTCCCAGCAGTTCGCAGATCACCAGCGAGGGCACGGGGAGCGACACGGCCTCCACCAGATCGGCCGGCCGCGGCCCTGCCAGCATCTCGTCGATGGCCCGGTCGGTGATGCGCTGGATCTCCGGCCGCATCTGCTTGACCCGCCTGACCGTGAACTCGTTGGTGACCATACGCCGGTGCCGTGAGTGCTCCGGCGGGTCCATGGCCACGATCGTGCCCTTGAGCGGCACCGAGGCCACCCCGGGAACCAGCTGCGGGAAACCGGGGTTCGCGCGGTTGGAGCTGATCTTGTCGCTGGACAGGAACGCCCGCGCGAGTGCGTGCCCGGTGATCAGCCACGCCTGCGTGCCGTCCTGCAGGGTCACCCGCGAGATCGGCGCCTCCTGCCTGAGGTGTGCGTACTGCGGCGGCGGGCCGAACGGGCACGAGCGCGGCATCGGGTATGCGGGGACGGTCTGAGCGGTGGAGCTCGTCATGATGTCACCTCTCGAAATAAGAAACCCCTGGTTTCTTGTCCAGACGATAAGCTCGGCGACCAAGAAACGCAAGGTTTCTTGGGGAGCCGTGATGCCGAACACACCGAGGACGGACCCGTCCGCCGCCGAGACCATGTCGCGCCGCCGGGGCGCCGCGCTCGAAGACGCCATCCTCGACGCGGCCCGCGACGAACTGGCCCAACTGGGATACGCGAAGTCCACGATGAGCGGCATCGCGAACCGGGCCGGCACCAGCAAACCCGTCCTGTACCGCCGCTGGAGCAGCCTGGCCGAGCTGGTGCTCGACACGCTGGGGAGGCGGTTCGCGGACGTGCCGGTGCCCGACACCGGCGATCTGCGCGACGACGTCCTGGCCCTGTTGCGCCAGGCGCGGGCCACCCTCGCCGGCACCAGCCGCGACACGGTCACCGGACTGATCGCGGACACGGTGCACGATCCGCGGCTGGAACAGCGGCTGCGTGACCTCATCGCCGGTTCGGCCCTGTCGGACGCCATGTCCACCGTTCTGGAGCGCGCGGCCGAGCGCGGCCAGATCCCGCCGGGCCCCTGGCCGCGACGCGTGATCACGCTGCCGATGAGCCTGCTGCGGGACGACTTCGTCGTCTTCGGGGTCCGGCCGTCGGATGCCGACCTGGTCGCGGTCACCGACCAGGTGTTCCTTCCGCTCCTGGCCGCCCATCGCGAGCGCCGGGAGTGACCCGTCAGCTCTTGGCGAACGCCTCGCGGCGGAACCACCGGAGGAACGTGGGGTTGCCGACCGTGGTGATGACGCTGAGGGTGGTACGGACGTAGCGGTCGTCGTCCAGGAGGGCCAGCATGCTCGCGGCCAGGTCCGTCCGGGAGGTGAACCTGGCGTCGACGTGGCCCTCAGCGAGGATGTAGTCGGTCACCGACGGCAGATGGTAGAGCCCGCTGGGACGCAGGATCGTCCAGTCGAGATCGCTGGCGCGGACCAACTCCTCCATCCGCCGCATGTCGTCGTACAGCGGCCTGCCCAGCACCCGCGTCACATAGGGCAGCACCACGCGGTTGAACAGGAACCCGCCCTCCGAGTACGGCCGCGGATCGACCCCGCTGGAGCTCACCACGGCGAGCCGGCGCAACCGGTGCCGTCGCATCGCGGCGATGATGTTGGCCGCACCTTGTGAGTAGGTGGTGATCGGTTTCTTCCCCAGCGGCACTCCGAGCGTCGACAGCACCGCATCCCGCTCCGCCACGGCGGCGTCGACGGCCTCGGGATCGTGCACGTCGGCGCCGATGACGTCGAGCCGTTCATGGCGCAGGGGAAACGAGCGTGGCTGCCGAGTGATCGCGGCGACGTGGTGTCCGGCGGCGAGCGCCCGGCCGGTGAGGAGCCGGCCGGTGGGGCCGTTGGCACCGAAGACTGCGATACGCATGACCAGGGTCCTTCCGTACGTGAAGTCGTGGTGTCCGCCCACAGCGGGAGGCGTGTGTGCCTCCGAGGGACGGGCGCCTCTCCTTCAGGACGAGATGGCCGGGTCGCCTGTGACAGCCCGCTGCCGCGTCACCCCACGGGCGGACCGTCGGCCACCGCGGAGGAGTAGTCGAAGAGCAGGTCGTCCGGCACGTCCGTCGCGGTGCTGATCCCTTGCAGATGAGTGGTACGCAGCATCGGCAGATTGGCCTCACCATCGGGACCGCCGGTGCGCCCGGTGCCGCCATCGACGGGCAGCACCGGGACGGGGCCGAGATGGCTGTCGTTGACCTTCAAGGTGCCCCCGTTGCGCACCTCCGTCGCGAAGGCGGCGATGACGGCGGGATCGGTGGCCCATAGGGAGTTGCGCAGCCCGTAGCGGTTGGCGTTGAGGAAGGCGATCACGTCGGCGACATGGGGAGGGTCGGCGATCACCGCGGTCAGCAAGGGGCAGAAGGTCTCCTCGCGTGCCGCGCGCAGCGTTCGTGCCTGCTCCAGCCCGTCCACCTTCAGCAGGGCGGGCCGGATGAACGGCCCTCGCGCGCGCGGCACTCCGTGGACGTCGACGAACTCTCCGCCGGTCACCAGCGTCGCGCCCGCACCGACCGCCTCCGCGACGACCTCGGTGAACTCCGCGCGCCGCACGACCGGGCTGAGGATGACGTCAGGACGTTCCGGGCGCCCCACGGGCAGCCGTTCGATCTCCCTCTGCAGCCCTTTGAGCGCCTCATCGGCGATCTCGGGGTGCAGCACGGCGCGGTTGGGAGTCAGGCAGATCTGTCCGGAGGCGTGGAAGGCCTCCAGCATGGCCCTGATCGCCAGGTCCACGCGAGCGTCCCGCCACACCACCACGGTGTCGTTCGCCGACAGTTCCAGGACCGCCTTCTTACCGTGCCGCAAGCACTCCGCGGCCAGCTCCAGCCCCCGGCCGGACGGGCCGAAGTAGTAGATGTCGTCGAGGTCCGGGCTGGCCAGCCACTCCGGCACCACCTCCCGCACGGGAGCGCACAACGCGCTGAACGCCCGGTCATGGCCGGCCAGCAAGGGCGCGATCAGCTCATGGCAGACGAACGCCGCGCTGAGCGGGGCGCTGGGCGGCAGATCGACCACGACCGCGTTGCCCGCCGCCAAGGTCATCACCGCGGAGAACACCAGGGTGGCGGCGGCCGCGTTGCGGGCCGGGATCAGGCCGACCACGCCGTCCGGCTTGCGTACCAGCTCGATCCTGCGGCCGTTGACCCGGTGGTCGCAGCTCATCGACCCGGCCGCGACGGTGACGGTCCTGGGGTGCACCGCCGCCAGCATGGTGGCGATCTCCATCCGCGCGACGCGTACCGGATGGCCCTCCGCGACCAGAAGGTCCAGCAGCTCATGCCGCCGGGCACGCAGCACCCGGTGGAAGGCGGTCACGAAGCCCACGCGCTCGGCCATGGGCACCCTGCCCCAGGCCGGCTGATGCGCGCGGGCGGCGGCCAGGGCCTGGCGCCGCTGGCCGGGGCTGCTCAAGGCGACCCTGCCGACCAGGGACGGGTGGGTGAGCGCGTCGGGGCCGGCCTCGCCGGTGTCCAGCGTCGCCTTCAGCGCCGCCATGTCGTACGGCGCCTCCAGCATGTCGCCGACCCGTACCCAGTGCACCCATCCGACGCCGTCCGCCGGGTGACCCCCGACCAGCGACCGGTAGCTGCGCAGCACGCCCTAAACCCTCCCGAACAGCCAGTGGCCGAGCGCGTCGGCGTTCTCGTCGGGGTTGCTGTAGTAGTCGCGCATGGCGGCCAGCAGTTCGGTGACGCTCAGGGAGCCGCTGCCATCGGTGTCGAGCTTGCCGAAGGCCAGGTCGGCGTTCTCCACGGAGGTGCGCATGACCTGGTGAAACGCGGCGAACTCCGGGCGGCTCACCGTGCCGTCTCCATCGGTGTCCAGGAGCCCGCACAGCGCCTCGGCCATGGGCAGGAACGCCCGGTCGAAGCCGGTGGGATCCTCGACGAACGCTCGCGTCATGCCCGTGCGGTATTCCTGCGGAGTGAGCCGTCCGTCGCCGTTGACGTCGGCGGCCGAGCACAGCGCCTCCCAGAACCGGACCATCCCGGCGGCCATGGCGGTCGCCTTCGGCGAGGTCGGCGACTCGCCGAACTGGGCGACCAGGCGCGAGCCGAGTCCGAGCAGGTCGTCGCGTTCGACCGTGCCGTTGCCGTCGACGTCGAGATGCCCGAAACAGGTGTCGATCTTGCGGGTCATCAGTTCCAGGGTCCGCATGTCCAGCCTTCCGTCGGCGACCGTCACGCCGGTCACCTGAGGCAACCAGCCGTACGCTCTCAGTATTCTTGTGGTCACCGAGAGTGAAACCTCTGGTGATGCTGGTGTCTCCGCCCGGGCAGCATCCCCTTCTCCTCGGAAAGAGTCGTCAGAAGACCTTGGCGACGTCCCTGGCTCGCGCGTCGGCGGCGCAGCGCGCGTCGTCCCAGTCGCCGGCGAGGGTGGGATGGAACCGTACCTCCTGGATGTCGGTCAGGCCGGTCCAGCGCAGCCAGTCGCCGAAGAACGTCGACTGATGGTCGGTGCCGAACTCCGGGCCGAGCCGCGGCCCCCAGACCGCGCTCGTGTAGATCACGGCGACCCTCTTGCCACGTCCCGCGAGCCGGTGGCCGTAGCCGGCCACGGGGTCGACCGTGAAGATCCAGCCCGGCTGGCTGACCACGTCGACGAACTGCTTGAGCACGTACGGCACCGACGCGTTCCACATCGGCACGCTGAACAGCAGCCGGTCCGCGGAGTCGAACCTTTCGAACGTCCGCCGCGCCTTCGCCCAGGCGTCGGCTTCGGCGCCCCGCGGCTCCTTCCCGCCGAACACCGTCATCTTCGCCTTGGCGCCGACGGCGAAGTCCGGCAGCGAGCCGTCCCACAGATCCCAGTGCTCGACCTCATCGCCGGGGTGTGAGTCCTGGTACGCCTCTGTGAACACTCGTGCGATCCGCAGCGACTCCGACGCCTCGTCACGTGGCGAGGCGGAGATGTGCAGCAGCTTGCTCATGGAACTACCTCCAGAAGTGAATGCGGACTGCAGTCCGCTTGATGCCCGGAAATATACGGACTCTAGTCCGCTTACGTCAACCAACGGGCTTCGAACTGGACTACAGTCGGACCCATGAACGACGCCGTCGCATCGCATCGGAGGGATCTGCCCCTGCTGTCCGGCGGGGTGCCGCAGGAGCGGGCGGACGCGGCTCGCAACCGGATCAAGGTGCTCGCCGCAGCGGAGCGGCTGTTCGACACCCTTGGGGTGGCCGCGGTGAGCATGGACGACGTCGCCGCGGCCGCCGGCGTCGGCAAGGGCACGCTCTACCGGCGCTTCGGCGACAAGTCCGGCCTCGCGGCGGCGCTCCTCGACGAACGCGAGTCCGAACTGCAGACCGCGATGCTGAGCGGGCCGCCCCCGCTGGGCCCGGGTGCGCCACCGGCCGACCGGCTCGCCGCCTTCGCCGCCGCCTACCTCGCCTACGTCGACGCCCACCTCGACCTCGTGACGCTGTCCCAGACCGCGAGCGCCGGGGCGCGGCTCCGTACGGGCTCGCACCGGTTGTGGCAGCACCACTGTGCGATCCTGCTCACCGCCGCCGGCGTCCCGGATCCTCAGATCCGTGCCGACACGCTGCTCGCGGCCCTGACCGCCGAGCAGGTCCGCCACTGGCGCCGGGACGAGAACCGGCCCCTGCCCGATCTCACCGCCGCGGTCGTAGCGATCAGCCGCCGCCTCGCGACGGTCTGACGTCCGCCACCTGCTGTCACTGGCCGCAGGCCGTGGGGCAGTGCTTGGCCTCGGGGTCGCGGGGTTCGTTCAGGAGAGGCTGGGGCTGGGACTTCAGATGCTGGTCGAGGAAGGCCGCCACGTACGTGCGGGTCAGCTCGGCGGCGCGGGCCCCGGGCAGCGTGCCGTACGCCGGCTTGAGGCCGAGGGCGCTCGCCAGCAGCGGGGAGTCGGTGAAGGACTGGTGGTCGGCGCCGGTCAGGACGATCCAGCGTTTCCAGCCGGTCAGCAGCTTCCAGTCGCGGTCCCACGAGGTGTCGGGGCCTCCGGGGACGTGCTGGGCCGAGCCCAGGAACAGGAACGGGCGGGAGAGCCCGCTTCGAGGGATGCGGGCGTAGGTGGTGCCGTCCATGTCGATGCCGGCCCGTACCCGGGGGTCCTGGACCATGGCCGCCAGCGCGCTCGCCCCGCCCAGCGACTGGCCCACCATGGCGATCTCGGAGCGGTCGATCCTGGCCCACTTCGCGGGCAGGTGGTCGAGGACGAAGGAGACGTCGGCCGCCCTGACGGCGACGGCACCCGTACCGAAGCCCGGGTCGTTGTCGCTGTCGCAGGCGAGGCATTCGGCGATGCGCCCGTCGGCCAGGGTCGTGGCGTGGCTCTCGTAGGGGTGGTCGATGCCGGCCACCACGTACCCCCTGCTGGCCAGGTCCTCGGCCAGGGAGGTGAGCGTGCTGACGGGGTTGGTGAAGCCGGGCGAGAGCACCACCAGCGGGAACTCTCCTCCGGTGGGCCGGGCGTTCTTGACGGCGTGCGTTCGGGTGCTGCTCAGGGCGCCGGGCGGCACGCCCGCGATCCGCTTGCCCGCCAGCAGGAGCTCCGCCTCCTGCTGCGTCATGTACGGCGCCGGCGGGCCGTCCTTGCGCGCGGCCGGGTACCACAACGTGACCTTGAGTTCCCTGGCGTTCGCGTCGAGGTTCCAGGGGTCGGGGCGGGAGGTGTCCTTGAGGTGGAGTGCGGTGGTGCCGACCGGGTGGGCGCCTGTCGGGGCGGGCAGGGCGGCGGGGCCTGCCGGGGTGGGCGAGGGTGCGGCGGAGCGGGGCGGGGCGGGCGGGGAGCAGGCGGTGAGGACGGCCAGTCCTGCGGCGACGGCCAGGAGAGGTCTCATCGGAGAGGTCCGTTCACTTGTGCAGCAGGGTCAGGGCCTTGTCGAGGGCGGGGTCGCGTCCTGCGGCGGCGTCCTGCGCGGTCAGGGGGACGTGGTGGTCGGGGGGCACGCCGATGCGGTCGATCACCTCGCGGTTCGGCCCCAGGTGGTGCCTGGTGGGGAAGCTCAGCAGGGTGTTGTTGCTCAGCAGGTACGGCTGCGCGGGGCCCGAGATCACGCCGGCCGTCCTGGTGCCGATCAGCAGGCCGGCCCGCAGATCCTTGATCGCGGAGCTGAAGTGCTCGCACGCCGAGGCGCAGCCGCGGTCGGTGAGCACGGCCAGCGGGAGGCCGACCAGTTCGACGGTGTCGTCGGTCCGTGAGGTCTCGCACTTACCGGCCACCGTGCACTGGTAGGCGGTGGCCTCGCCATGGACGAACGCGCTCACCAGCCTGGTCGCCTCCAGCGGGCTGCCGCCGCCGTTGCCGCGCAGGTCCAGCACGACGCCTGACAACGTCCGGCCCTTGCGCAGCCGGGAGATCGCCCGCAGGACCCGGTCCGCGGAGTCCGGTGGGAAGCCGCGCATCCGGACATAGGCGATGTCGTCCAGCGGCTTCGACTGCACCACCTGAAGCGCGGCCAGGTCCCGCTGGAAGAGGCCGGGCTTGAGCGTCACGCTCCAGCGACGGTTCTCGCGCAGCAGCCGCAGCAGGACGGGCCGTGCCTCCGGGTACCGCGGATACAGCTCCTCGATCGCCGGACTGGCCTTCCCGCCGATGAAGGGCGCCGAGCCGTTGATCTTCTCGATGACGTCGCCGGGCCGGAGCCCGGCGGCCCGCGCCGCACCGCCCTGCACGGCGGTGACGAACAGCGGCGGGAGGGCGGCGTCCGGGTTGCGGGCGTTCGCCTCGAGGCCCAGGCCGTAGCCGTCGCCGTCGTAATAGCCGGGCGGCCGTGCGCCGCCGTGCGCCCAGCGGGCGTGGTTGTCGCCGAGTGCGGCCACGACGGCCTCAAGGGTCACGGCGGCCAGCCTCTCCCGCAGGTCCGGCACCTGGTCGGCGACCTTGCGGTAGGTGGTCTCGAAGGCGGTCCAGTCGGTGGCGCGGTCGCCGGTCAGCGGCGGCATGACGGCTTCCGGTACGTCCTTGCCGTTGCGGTTCAGCTCCTGGGTCAGGGCGGCGAATCCGGCGGTGAGCAGCGTGCGGGCGTCCAGGGTGGGGCCGCTGTAGTAGGTGCCGAGTATGCAGAAGTAGGCCTGCTCGACGACGTCGATCGTGGTGGGGGTCTCCGCGGCGGGCGGTCCCTTCGGGGCGGAGCAGACCGTGCCGGCCGTTCGGCTCGCCTGGCTGCGCGGCGGTGTGGGGGCCGAGCAGCCCGCCGCCAGCAGGACGGCCACCACGGCCACCACGGCCGTCACCATCCTCACCGTCATGACGGGCGCCTGCGGATCCACCAGAAGGACACCCATGCCAGGACGAGGGTGAGCAGGGCGTACATGCCGGTCTCCATCCACTGGAACGGCCAGAAGCGCTCCAAGGGGTGGTACGTCGCCCTCTGCCGGTAGCCGAGCCGGTTGACCTCGGCCATGCACGCGCCCAGGACCGGTGATCCGGAGGGCGCGCATGGTCCGGACGTCGTCGAGACCTTGACGACAGCCATGCCCGACTCGGAGCCGGTGATCGTACGTCCGGACGGATCTACGAGCTCACTGGACAGGACCCAGGCCCCGGCGTATCCCGGCACGGCCGCGTTCAGACTTATCTCGATTTGTCCGCCTTTATCGCGATTTATCCCTACTCCGTCCACGTTCGCCTGGCTGAGCTCGAACGTGCCCGTGACCGGGGACATCAGGTAGGGCCGTACCAGCAGCGGCATGGCGAGCTGGAGCGCGGCGAAGATCGCCAGGGTGAGCGCCATGGCGGGCAGGGTGCGGCGTACCAGCATGCCCACGGACACGCCCAGCACGAAGGCGAACGCCGCGTACCCCATCGGTGCGATGCCCCGCGCCCCGAACACCAGCGGCGCCATCAGCGCCAGCTCGTCCGTGGCCGACCTGTCCAGGGGGCCGGACCACCAGGTCACCACGAGCCCGCACAGGCCGGCGGCGGCGATCGCCACCAGCCCCGTGAGGCCGAGCTTGACGGCCAGCCAGCGGGTGCGGGTGATGCTCTGGTTCCACACCAGCAGGTGCGTGCCGGTCTCCAGCTCGCGGCTGATCATCGGGGCGCCCCAGAACAGCCCGACCACGGCGGGCAGGAGCAGCGTGATGAGGCTGACGGCCATGAAGGGCATGTCGTAGGTGTCGAAGAAGCGGTCGTAGAAGCGGCCGCAGGTGTCGTCCTGGGTGCAGGCGGCGATGCCGGCGGCGTACTCGGAGGCCAGGCCGGGGCCGGTCACGGCCAGGACGATGGCGAGGACGACCAGCAGGGCGGCCATCATCGCGGCCGGGCCGCGTAACTGGCGCCAGGTCAGCCAGATCATCGCTGCACCTCCAGGGCGACGTGCGGGTGCTCAGCGGTGCTTTTGTCCATGTACGCCAGGACGAGGTCTTCCAGGCCGAGCCGGCTGACCGTCCACGCGGGGTCGTGGACCGGGGAGTCGGTGCGGATCACGTACGTGCTCTGCCGCTCGGTGTGGCGCGCCGAGACGACGTGCTGCCCTGCGGGTAGCCGGCCGGGGTCGCGGCGCGGGCCGGTGAGCCGGTGATGGGTGGCCAGCAGCGCGTCCACCTCCCCGGCGACCCGCACGCGCGATTCCACCAGCACGATCAGGTAGTCGCAGGTGCGTTCCAGGTCGGAGACCAGGTGCGAGGAGAGCACGACGCTGACCTCGTGCTCGACGACGGCCTCCATGAGATGCTGCAGGAACTCCCGGCGGGCCAGCGGGTCGAGCGAGGCGACGGGTTCGTCCAGGATCAGCAGCTCGGGCCGCTTGGCCAGGCCCAGGGTGAGGGCGAGCTGGGCACGCTGGCCGCCCGACAGCCTGCCCGCCCGGTGAACGGGGTCGAGCCCGAGCCGCCCGATGCGGTCACGCGCCATGGCCGCGTCCCAGCGAGGGTTGAGCCGCGCGCCCAGCCGCAGATGATCGGCGACGGTCAGCCCGGCGTACACGGGAGTGTCCTGGGCGACGAACCCGACCCTGGCCAGTTGCGCGGGCGTGCTCGCGGGCCGCCCGCCGAGCACCGTGATGCCACCCGCCGTCGGCTCGAGCTGGCCACAGGCCAGCTTCAGCAATGTGGACTTACCGGCTCCGTTGGGGCCGACCAGGCCGGCGACGTGGCCGGCGGGGATGTCGAGCGTGCACTCGCGCAACGCCCAGCGCCTGCCGTATCTCCTGCCCAGACCCTGGGCTTGCACGACGGAAGTCACGCCATGTCCTCCGATCAGCCGTCCCGGCTTTTCTCCATTTATCTATACTCCTAGTACTTTAGGCTTCTAGATGTGAGCGGAACATAAGAATCGCCCGCAGCGGGCCCTGCTTGACGGCGAACTCTTCAGCGACGCTCGCTCACTGGAACTGCTCACCGAGCGGCGCAACCGGCTGCGCGACATCCCCATCCTCCGGTACGGACGGGGCACCATTCCCTTCCGGTTCATGGCGCGGTGCCTGAGCGGCCGGCGGGCATCACTGCCCCCTGCCGGTGCTCTTCAGAGGCGCGGCGCCGAACGCCGGTCTGAACGGGTGTCAGCCGGTACGACGTGGCACCGGGCAGGCCACCATCCCGCCCCAGCTCCAGCCGCCGCGGTCACCGACGGCAAGCGAGGCGGGCGAATGACCTTCGCGCCCGTCCGGGGCACGGCTACGTTACCTTTGGCTGCTGTGATCAGGGCTGTGGTCATCGACGTGGACGACACGCTGTGCCTCACTGAGGCGGTGTGTTTCGAGCTGGAGAACGAGGTGCTGAGACGCATCGGCCGGCGGCCGATGTCGCGGGCCGTGCACCTGTCGACCTGGGGCATGCCCTTGCTTGATGCCATGCTCGAGCGCTCCCCCGGCCTGGACCTGCAGGACTTCACGGCGGCATACCGTCTCGTGCTTGGCGACTACGTCCGAACTGGCCGCCTGGACGTCATCACGCCGGAGAATCTCGCCGCGCTCGACGTCCTGCTGGCGGAGGGACGTCGCCTCATGCTGCTGACCTCGCGTACCGAAGCCGAGATGGAGCATCTTCTCGCTCCGGAACACGTGCTCGCCGACCGGCTCACCGCAGCCTACCACGCAGACAACACGCCTTTCAGCAAACCAGACCCCCGCGCCTTCACCCCGCTCCTCGCCGACACCGGGCTGCGGCCGGACGAATGCGTGTACGTGGGAGATTCCCCGAGCGACGGGCAAGCGGCCAACGGGGCCGGCTTACACTTCATCGCCTGCCTGCACAGCGGCATCCGCCGGCCTCAGCACTTCGCCGGCTGTCGTGTCGACGCGTTCATCGACACCTTCCCCGACGTGGTCGGCGCCGTGGCGAATCTGGAAGGAGCGCTGCGCGGGCCGTGATCCCCCGCGCCCGGGGCAGACGTCATGCAGCGGCGTGACCGGCGTCGGTGCCGATCACGCGGTGGGTCGAGGCCCTGCGGCGCGGCGCAGCCGGTTGGCGATCGCGGCTCCCAGCCCCTGCTCCGGCGGCAGGGACGCGACGATGAGGTCGCAGCCGCGCTGGTCGAGTTCGCGCAGGAAGGCGTACAGCCGTTGCGCGTAGGCGGCCATCGAAGCCGGCAGCGCCACCACGGCGTGCGCCTTCACCTCGGCGCCGGCGAAGGCAGGGGGAAGCAGCACGCCCACCTGGTGGCCCGACTCCTGCACCCGTTCCGCCTCGGCGATCACCTCCTCGGGCTCGACGAGCACGACCCGGGCCCGCGGCGCGTAGTGCGAAGGATGCTGGCCTGGCACCCGTACCGGGCTCGTGGCGGGAGCCGCGAGCGGGCGGCCCAGCGCCGCTTCGAGGTCTTCACGCGTCACGCCGCCGGGCCGGAGGATGCTCACGACCTCGCCCATGGCATCGACGATGGTCGACTCGACGCCTACCGGGCAGGGCCCGCCGTCCAGCACGACGTCGACGGCGTCACCGAGTTCGGCGCGGACGTGGCCGGCCGTGGTAGGGCTGACCGAGCCGAAGCGGTTGGCCGACGGTGCCGCGATGCCGCCGCCGAAGGCCTCAAGCAGCGCGAGCGCGACAGGATGGGCGGGCACCCGCACGGCCACCGTCTCCAGGCCGCCGGTCGTCTCCAGCGGCACCCGGCGGCCGCGCCGCAGCACCAGCGTCAGCGGCCCGGGCCAGAAACGCTCGGCCAGCAGCCGCGCGGCGGCGGGAACCTCCGCCGCCCAGTCGTCCAGGTGCTCCGCGCCGCCGAGGTGGACGATCAGCGGGTGGGACGGCGGGCGGGCCTTGACCTGGAAGACGCGCGCGACGGCGGCGCCGTCGGCGGCGTTGGCACCCAGGCCGTAAACAGTCTCGGTCGGGAAGGCCACCAGACCTCCACCGCGCAGCACCTCGGCCGCCCTGTCGATGGCTCTGCTGTCGATGGCTCCGCTGTCGATGGCCGCGCTGTCGATGTCACCAGGTCTTGCCGTCACCCTCGAAATTCTCCCACTGTTTTCTGCCGCCGGATTCCGCGCAGGATGAGGTCGCTGCTACGGCGAGGCAGGCGGCCCATCGGTGTGGCCGAGGAGACGGGCCGTCGCGTCCTGTACGGCGGCGGAGACCCGGAAGGGCAGACCATTCCCTTCGGTGCGCTGCTCGGGCCCTGTACTCCAGCTCCGAACCCGATCCTGCCCCTGGCCGCGGTACAGACCGTCCCAGCCACCTCGGCCGCACGGTACTGGCTGCTCCAAGAGCTTCGCGAGCGCTTGGAACGCGCCGCGCTGATCGCACCACTGGTGATCGTCATCGACGACGTCCCATGGTGCGGCGAAGGCGCCCTTCTGGCCTTGCGTACGCTGCCCCAGCGGCTGTCCATGCACCCCATCGCGTGGATCCTCTCGGCGCGGACCGGCCCGCTCACCCCCGACGTGCGTGCCGCGCTGGCCGCGCGGCACCTGCCCGCCGGCGCCGGTCACGGGCCGTTCCCGGCAGGCCAGCTGAAGGCTGGGACAGCCTCACCGCCTCCGAGTTGCGGATCGTCCTGCTTGTCGCCGGCGGAGCCACCAACAAGCAGGTCGCCGACCAGCTCTTCCTGTCACCGCACACGGTCGGCACCCACCTGTGGCGCGCCTTCACCAAGCTCGGCATCAGCTCCCGCGTCGAGCTCACGCGGCTTGTCCTCGAACACGACACCGCGTGATGAACATCGCCTACTCGGGCCAGGGCGATTGCAGGATGGTGTCGACGAAGTTGCCGCGCCGGAAACCGGGCACGTAGCGTTCGAGCACGTCCGCCTTGACGTTGCCGAAGGTGGTCTCCGGCTTGGGTGCGATGCCGTCGGCGAACGCCTGCAGGATCTGGTGCTTGAAGTCCGGCCGCGGATGCAGCGCGGTGATCTCGGCCCGCTGCTCCTCGGTGAGGTCGTGGTAGCCGATGCCCAGCACGTCGTACTCCACCCCCGCCGTGACCAGGGCCACCTCCGGCTCCATGAACTCGGGGATGCCCGGCGTGGTGTGCAGGGCGATGGCCGTCCACACCCGGCGCACGCTGTCCTCCGGCACGTGGTGCTCCTGGAGGAAGCGGCGGGCCGCGTCGGCGCTGTCCACCTCGAACCGGTGGCCGCTGCCGCGATGCTCCTCGTTCAACCCGAGATCGTGAAACATCGCGCCGATGTAGAGCAGCTCCGGGTCGAAGCTCAACCCGCGGTTGCGGCCCTGCAACGCGCCCCAGAAGTAGACACGCCGGGAGTGGTGGTAGATCAGGTCGCTGGTCGACTCCCGTACCAACGACGTCGCCTCGGTGGCGAGCTTGGTGTCGGGAACAGTGATCTCGCTGGACATCAGAGTCTCCTCGCGCTGGTGAACACATGCAGCACCGGTCGCGGCCGCGCCACGGACGCCGAATCCCCCACCGATCCCCAGGCTCCAGAGAAGCGGTCGCCGGATGGCCGGTCAAAGCCCAGTGGGCGGCCGCGTGCCGGCCGGGTGAGGAATCACAGCAGCCCACATGACCGCAGGTCAGGCATTCGCGCAGCTCCACCCACCGGCCACCGCTCTGTGGACACTTCCTCACAACCACCGGCGTACCCGGCTGGAATGGGCTGATGTCTGCCCTGTACCTGCAGACATGGCCCCAGAAGCTCGCTGCTCATGATGCGCCTTTCCGCGTATCTCGGTCCTGCCTACGGAAGGCTTCCGCCACATGCCGTCGCGCACATCGCACAAAGGGGTGAGCTCGTCCCTGCCCGGTCAGGCGACGGCCGGAGGGCGGCCGAACGAGATCACGCCTCGGTCACCTTCCTGCTGGTCCCGGCGGCGGCCGTGATCGCTCCCTGGAGGCCTGGCCATGGACACCACCGCGCTCAAGGCCCGCCTCCACGCCACCGACCTCATCACCGCGATCACCGGCCTCGATGGAGACGCCCCCGTGCGCCTCCATCTGGTCACCCGGACCGGAACGCCCGCCCCCGACCAGGGCCTGCCCTGGAACGAGCTGATCCGGATCCGCGCGACCGAGCACCTGCCCGGTCACGCCGCCCGGCTCAGGCGGATCAGCAGGTGGTCTTCTCGCTGATGTCGGTGAAGCCGCCGCCCTTGTACGGAATGCCCGGGCTGACGTGACACGCCATGGCGCCGGCGGCCTGAGCGGGCTGGACGCCCGCGAGCAGTCCGGCGGCTATGGCCAGGGCGCTGATTCCGATCGACAGCCGCATGACCCTTTCGTTCCTTGACTGGATGAAAGCGATGCTACGGAGCCGCGGTATGTCGGCGGTATGCGTCGAGGGATTCAGCGTTGTAAGCCGTCCCACGACCACCGGGGAATGGTCATGCCCTCGGGGACGTCGTCGGGCGAGTCGGGGTAGCGGGCCATCGCCGTGGTGGTGGCCCAGGTGAAGTAGTCGTGGAGCACCTGGCGCAGCCGCTCGTCCGCCCCGAGGCCGGCGTCGTCGAGCGCCTGGTCGAAGCAGGCGATCGCGCGGCGGTCCATCTCCTCATGCGGGCCGTTGCCGCTGTGCAGGCGGACGACCTGCGTCTCATCGCCGTGGGAGGCGGAGTAGGTGGCGGGCCCGCCGAGGGCCTCGGCCCAGTAGGCGGCCAGCCGTTCGCTGTGCCGGGGGTGGAACCCCTGGCTGAAGGCGTGGGCGACGACGTCGTCGGCCATCACCCTGGCATGCCACGCCTCGGCCAGGCGGAGCAGGCCCTCGTCGCCGCCCGCCGCCTCGTACACGCTTCGCATGCGCCGAGTATGTCAGCGGGCTATGACAGTTCGGCGATGCCGTCGAGCAGGGCCATCTCGTCGGCGGTCAGCCGGAGGGCGCCGGCGGCGATGTTCTCCTCCAGGTGGGCGAGGTCGCCGGTGCCGGGGATGGCGAGGACGTGGTCGCCGCGGTGCAGGGTCCAGGCGAGGCGGACCTGCGCGGGGGTGGCGCCGTGGGCCTGCGCGACCTCGGCGACCTCCGCCTGGCCCGCCTCGTGGTGGTCGCCGTGCGGAAGGGCGCCGGGGATGGCGGCGGCGACGGAGAAGAACGGCACGAAAGCGATGCCGTGCCGCCCGCACGTCTCCACCAGCGCGTCGTCCTCGCGCTCGGTCAGGCCGTACCGGTTCTGCACGGACACCACCGGAGCGATCTCCATCGCCTCCACGAGCTGCTCCTCGGTGACGTTGGAGACGCCGAGGTCGCGAATCAGTCCGGCCTCGCGCAGCGCGGCCAGGGAGCCGAAGTGCTCGGCCAGGGAGCCGGGCACGCGTTCGAGGCCGGCGCCCCAGCGCAGGTTGACCAGGTCGAGGTGGTCGCGTCCGAGCTGGCGCAGGTTCTCCTCGACCTGGGCGCGCAGCTCCTCGGGCCCGGCGTACTCCTCGAAGCCGCCGTCCCGCGACCGGCCAGGCCCGACCTTCGTGGCGATGACCAGCTCCTCGGCGTAGGGCTGGAGCGCCGTGCTGATCAGCTCGTTGACCGAGCGGGTGGGCAGGAAGTAGAAGGCGGCGGTGTCGATGTGGTTCACGCCCAGCTCGACGGCGTGGCGCAGCACGGCAATCGACTCGGCGCGGTCCTTGGGCTTGGGATCGGTCGGCGTGCCCGCCACGCGCATCGTGCCGTAGCCGATCCGGTTGACGGTACGGTCGCCGAGCCGCCAGGTGCCCGCGGCGGCGGCGTCAGGGGTGCTGTTCAGGTGAGTCGTCATGGGGCTCAGCGTGCAGGCCGGGCTCGCCATCAGCCGCGGTCTGGCAACAAGCTGCCGACCTGCCCGTACCGTGGGAGCATGGCGCAGAATCGAGGGGTGAGCAACGGACTGACCCGCGTGAGCGAAGCGGTCGCGGTCGTGTACGGCGAGGAGGAGCTGTTCCGCAGGACCGCTCACCTGTTCGCCGCCGTCACCGACCTGGCCTGCGCCGCCAACGACCTCGCCACCTGGGCCTACGACCATTCGCCCGAGATGCCGCCCATGCCCGATGGCTACCCCGGCGACCTCCGCGTCCGCAAGCTCTACCGGCCCGGCCTGCTGCTCGACTCGGTGTCCGCGCGCGAGCTGGCCCGGCGCCGCGACAGCCTCGGCGCGGAGATCCGCATCAGCAAAGAGGAGCTCAACGAGACGATCATCCTCGACCGCCGGGTGGTGATCTTGGCGGGCGACCTCAGGGCCGGTCGGCGCGGCTACAGCGTGATCTCGCAGCCGGAGATCGTGCAGGGCGTGATGTCGCTGTTCGAGACGGCCTGGCGGTCGGCGACCGACCTCGCCGTCTACGACGCGCAGGTCGCCGAGATCCGGCAGCTCGCGCCCGCCGTGCTCGACCTGCTCGGCCAGGGGGTCAAGGACGAGACCGCGGCCCGCAGGCTGGGGCTGGGCGTGCGGACCTACCGGCGGCGGGTGGCCGAGCTGATGGACGCGCTCGGCGCGGAGTCCCGTTTCCAGGCGGGCGTCCGGGCCCGTGAACTGGGGCTGGTCTAGTCAGCCCGCCATCGCGTACGCGGGCACGGGCTTGACCAGCGTGGCCGTGTCGCCGTCGGACGACTCCAGCCGGTAGCCCTGGGCCTGGTAGATGCGGAGGTTGCGGGCGCTTCGGGCGCCGGTGGACAGGACCATGCGGCGGCAGCCGGCTTCGGCGGCGGACTCGGCGTCGTGCAGGAGACGGCGTCCCACGCCCTGGCCGCGCAGGTCGGGCACGACGGCGAGGCGGCCGATGTGCCAGTCGTCGTCCACGCGGCGGGTGCGCACCATGCCGAGCAGCCGGCCGTCCCGCCACAGGCCGGTGACGTTCCAGGTCGCCAGCCAGGCGCGCACGTCGTCCAGCGACTCCCCCAGCGCGGGGATGTCCAGGGTGTCGTTGGCCAGCGCCTCCTCCACCCAGCAGCAGCGCTGGAGCACCAGGACGTCGGGGGCGTCGTCGGGGGTCAGCGTCCTGGCGTACGCGCCAGGCAGCAGGTCCGGTCGTGCGCCGGGACGCGTGCGCTCGCGCATCGGCCGCAGGGCATGGGCGAGGCGGACGAGCTCGTCCAGGACGCCGGCGGCGGCCTGGTCACGTCCGGCATCCGGGCGGAGGGTGCCGCCGGAAATGGCGTCGGCGATGCGCAGGGCGACGGTGGCGCCCAGCGGGACCAGCCGCAGCGTGGTGACGACCTGCTTGGCGTGCTGGACCGACCGGGTGCCGGCCGAGGTGTTGCCGTAGCTGACGAAGCCCATGGGCTTCCACGCCCACTCGCGTCCCAGGTAGTCGAGGGCGTTCTTGAAGGCGGCGGGCATGCCGTAGTTGTACTCGGGGGTGACGGCGATGAAGCCGTCGGCGGCGTCCACCATGGCGCTCCACCGCTTGGTGTGCTCGTTGCGGTAGCGGCCGGATGCGGGTTCGTCCTCCTCGTCGAGGAACGGCAGGTCGAGGTCGCTCAGGGCGACGGGTACGAGCTCGGCGCCCAGCTCGGCGGCCCGCGCCGCGAGCGTGCCGGTCAGCCACCCGCTCACGACGGGGCCGAGGGCGCCGGGGCGGGTGCTGCACGTGAGGACGAGGATCCGCAGGGATTTCGTTGACATGGAAACGACCGTAGCTGGTACCTTGTTTACATGTCAACGAGAACGGTGCGCTGGCTCGACGCCGACGAGGAGCGCGCCTGGCGCGCCCTGCGCCGCATGATGATCGCGATCCAGACGCGCACCGCCCACGACCTCGCCGAGATCGGCCTGTCCGAGCCCGACTACGAGGTGCTCAGCACACTGTCGGAGCGGCCCGGCCACACCGCCACGCTGCGCGAGCAGGCCGCCAAGATGGGCTGGTCACGCAGCCGCCTGTCCCGGCACGCCACCCGCATGGAGGAGCGCGGCCTGGTGCGGCGCGAGCCCGATCCCGACGACGGCAGGGGCTGCTACCTCGTCCTCACCGAGCACGGATTGCGCACCCTGGAGGACGCCGCCCCTGCCCACCTCGAGTCGGTGCGCCGCCACGTGATCGACCGCCTCTCCCCCGCGGACCTGTCCGCCCTGGAGGCCATCGCCGCCAAGCTGGAGGAGCCGCCCACCTCTTGATCGCGCCCGCCGTCATGCTCGCCACGATCTCTGGCCGGCATCCGCGCCGCCTCCATCGCCTACCGCTCGGTGGTCATCGACGGATCCCGCCGACCGGCGGCCGACCGTCAATGCGCCCCGCGCCGACTTCCTGCGCTTGAAGAACGGCCACGCCGTCTAAAGGCGCCACCCGGCTCCCTGCACCTTGGCAGCCGGCCCCTCAGGTCGCTTCGTCGAGCTGCTTGGCGATCCGCTCCAGGCCGTCTTTGATGAGCCGGCCGTAGTCGTCGTCGCCGAGCACGTGGATCTCATCCCGCGCCCGCTGCAGGTGCTCGCGGGCGCCGTCGAGATCGCCCAGCTTGCGGTAGCACTCGCTCAGGTTGAGGTGCAGCGACGGATAAAGGCCGGCCACCGACAGCGGCACCCCTGCCTCCGCCACCCGCTCATCGGTGACGCGATCGGCCGCGGCCAGCGCCCGCAGGTCCCACGTCAGCTCCTCGTGCACGTCGTCCTGCACGTCGGCCATGGAGTGAGCGAGCACGCAGACGTGCAGCGGATCACCCTGCTCGCCCCCGATGTCCTCCCAGATCCGCGCGAACAGCTCACGGGCCGCGTCACGCTCACCACGCCGGTGGTGCAGCTCGACCCCCTCGCCGATGCGGGCCATCGTGTCATCGGGGTACATCGGCGGCTCCTTCACCTCGGGGTCGAAGGAGCACTGTACTCGCGATCACACCTGGCCGATACCGCCGTCCACGGGGAGGTCGATGCCGGTGACGAAGCTCGAGTCGGCGGAGGCGAGGAAGAGCGCGGCGGTGGCGATCTCCCGCCCCCTCACCGAGCCGCCCGATGGGCACCTGGGCGGCGACCCGCTCCTTGAACCCTGCCGGGAGGTCCGCGAACGCAAACCCTGAACCGCGCCCGGCGGCCGGGGGGCTGGAGGCGTCGGATCAGGCGCCGGGCGGCATCACCGAGCCGATGCACCGGCGATGCCGCACTACCGAAGGACCTAGCCGTTGGCCTGGGTCACGGCGGCCACGATCTCGGGTTTGTCCGACTGCAGGCTGCCGCGCCACCCGACGTTGTGCAGCGGGTACTCGTTGATCAGCACCAGCACTTCCGCGGTGTCGGCGATGCCCTTGTAGGCGCCGGTGATGGCCGCCTCGATCTTCCGTACCACCTCGCGCTTGGCGTCCAGCCGGTACAGCTCGGGCGCCTCCAGCGTGCAGACCGGGCGCACCGGGTCGGCGCCGACCCGCCCGTCCTGGGAGACGTTCTCCGCCGGGTATTCGCGCACCCAGCCCCGCGTGTCGGGGATGCGGTACGCCCCGTCGAGCGCCTCGGTGATCTCCTTGAGCATCTTCCGCTTCGCGTCCGGCGACGCGCCCTCAGGGGCGTCGATGGTGAACACGGGCATGTGCCGCCTCCTTGTTGTCTCTCAACCGGACTTGGACAGTAGCAGTGTTCACTTGGAAAATCCAAGTAGATAGGTGGCTTGTCCCATGAGGTGCGCTAGCATCGCCCTGTGGCGGGCAAGCGGAAATACGACGACGGGTGCGCGGTCGCGCACGCCCTCGACCTGGTCGGCGAGCGATGGGCGCTGCTGGTGGTCAGGGAGCTGCTGCTGGGGCCGAAGCGATTCACCGACCTGCAGACCGGGCTGCCCGGGGTGAGCACCGACATCCTCACCCAGCGGCTGCGCGAGCTGGCCGCGGCCGGGGTCGTACGCCGCCGCCGGCTGGCCAGACCCGCCGCGTCCTGGGTCTACGAACTGACCCGGTGGGGTGCCGAGCTGGGACCGATCGTGGTGTCGCTGGCCAGGTGGGGCGGCCGTTCGCCGGGCCTGCGGCCTGACGCGCCGATCGGGGTCGACTCGGTGCTGCTGTCACTGGAGGCGCTGTTCGACGCCCGCGCCGCAGAAGGGTTCGCCGCGACCCTCGGCCTCCGCGTCGGCGAGGACGACTTCACGGTGACCGTCGCCGATGGGCGCATCGCGGTCAGCCGGGGCGAGCCTGACGATCCCGACGCCACGCTGGCCACCGACCTGGACACCCTGCTCGCCCTGCTCCGCACCGACCGGCCCCTCGATGAGCTGCTGGACGGCGGCACCGCGAAGGGAGATCGCGGGCTCATCGAGAGATGGCGGGCGCTGTTCCCGCTGCCGGATCCCGTTCCCGTCGAGGACCGCACCTGAGGGTGCTCAGCGGGCGGGCTCCTCGTACGGGATGCGCGCCAGGTGCAGCACCTCGCCGAGCGTGCCCCACTGGTCGCCGCCCAGCTTGGTCAGGGGGCGGAGGCGTTCGGCGTTCGGGCGGCCGCCCACGAGGTACTCCTGGTGCACGGCGGCGAGGAAGACGCGGCCGAAGACCAGGGTGGAGTTGCCCATGCGCAGAGTCGTGTGGGAGCGGCACTCCAGGACGACGGGCGAGGCGGCCACCCGGGGCGGGCGGACGAGGCGGCTGGGCTCGCGTTCGATGCCCACCATGTCGAACTCGCCGACCGTGCGCGGGACGTCGGTGGCGGTGTCGCGGATCTGGCGCATCAGCGGCTCGGAGCTGAAGTTGACGACGAACTCCGGCGTGTCCTCGACGTTGCGCAGCGAGTCCTTGCGGCCGATCGAGGTGAACTGCACGATCGGCGGGTCGGTGCTGGCGATGCTGAAGAAGGAGTGCGGGGCGAGGTTCTCGACGGCTCCGTCGGGGGTGACGGTCGAGATCCAGGCGATCGGCCGTGGCACGACCACGGAGGTCAGGAACCGGTAGAAGCCGTCCCCGCCCAGCTCTTCGGGGTCGAAGTCGACGCGCATGGCGTCCAGTATTCATCGGGCCCTCCCGCCCGGCGCGGTCGCCACGCGGGAGGACCCGATGACGTCAGGCGCCGGCCGAGGTGGTGCCGCCGCTGGTCGTGTAGACCTCCAGCAGGCGTTCGACGCCGTGCAGGAACGTGTCGCTGATCAGCTCGGGGTCGAACAGGCAGCCGGCCGCCATGGCGCCGTCGCGCATCATGACGAAGTGGCGTCCGGCGGGCTCGGCGCCGTCCTCGCGGATCTGGGCCAACAGGCCCGTGACGGTGTCGAGGAACCACTGGCGGTGGGCGATCACGGCCTTGCGCACCGGCGACTCGGGGTCGGGGTATTCGGCGGCGGCGTTGAGGAACGCGCAGCCGCGAAAGCCCTCCGACTGGATGCCCTGGGCGATGGAGCGGCTGATGGCGAGGATCGCCTCGGCGGGCGGCAGGCCGGCGGCGGCCTCTTCCGCGGGTGCCCGGATGGCGCGATCGACCCCGCCCAGGTAGGCGAGGACGAGCTCCTCCTTGCCGGGAAAGTGCCGGTAGAGGGTGGCCCTGGTGACCTGGGCCTCTCCGACGATGCGATCGATACCGACGGAGTGGATGCCCTCCGTGTAGAAGAGCCGGGTGGCCGTGTCGAGGAGCCGGGACCGCGCTTCGGACGGCCGGCCTTCGGTTTCGGTGCGCATGTGACCATCCTAGTGGGTAGACCGTTCGGTCTTGACAGTTTGCCAAACGGGGAGGAGTCTAGGCAAGACCGAACGTTCTGTTTTGGCGAGTCGACCCCGCATGCGCGGCCTCCTCGTCACCTTCTCGCTGTGTAAAGGACCACCATGAGCTCCATCGCCGCCTCCCCCAGCCTTTCCGGGACCGCGTCCGCACTGCGGCGGCTGTACTTCGTCCGGTTCGCCTTCGCCATCGTCTGGGCCCTCGTGATGTTCACGACGGCCGCGAACCTGGGCCCGCTCGCGGCCACCCTGCTGGTGCTCTATCCGCTCTTCGACGTCGGCGCCGCCATCGTGGACGCCCGCTCCTCGCGCGCGACCGGCTCCCCTGCCCTCCTGTACGTGAACGTCGCCGTCAGCTCGATCACCGCCATCGGCGTGGCCATCGCGTGCGCCTCCGGCATCCCCGCGGTGCTGCGCGTCTGGGGCGCGTGGGCCATCGTGGCCGGTGCGGTGCAGCTCATCGTGGCCGTGCCCCGGCGCAAGATGGGCGGCCAGTGGCCGATGATCCTCAGCGGCGGCATCTCGGTGCTCGCCGGCGCCTCGTTCATCCTCGGCGCCGCCGCCCCCAACCCGACGCTGGCCAACGCCGCCGGTTACGCCATCCCGGGCGGCATCTTCTTCCTCATCTCCGCCTTCCGCCTCGGCCGTACCGCCAAGCGCAAGCACTGACCGTGATTCCGGCCCTGCGCGCTAGGGTCGGAACCCGTGGAGATCCTGCAGGACTCTGCCCATCGCAGGGTCGTACGCATCGGCGACACCGTCCGCCGGCCCACCCACCCGTGGACGCCCGCCGTCCACGCCCTGCTCCGGCACCTGGAGGACGTGGGCTTCCCCTACTCCCCGCGGGTGCTGGGACTCGACGGCGAGGGCCGCGAGATCCTCACCTACCTGGACGGCGAGTCCGGCCCGCAGGGCTGGGCCAAGGTCACCGGCGACACGGGCCTGACCTCCTTCGCCCGCCTCCTCCGCGACTACCACGACGCGATCGCGGGCTTCCGCCTGCCCGACGGCATGCGCTGGTTCACGACGGACGCGCGCGACGACGAGGTGATCTGCCACGGCGACTTCGGCCCGTGGAACATCGTCTGGCGAGGCGAACGGCCCGTGGGGATCCTGGACTGGGACTACGCCCGGTCCGGGCCCCGGCTGCACGATGTCGCCCACGCGCTGGAGTACGTCGCGCCGTTCCGCGACGACGCCGAATGCCTGCGCTGGCTCCGCTATCCCGAGCCGCCCGACCGGCGCCACCGCCTGGAGCTCTTCGCCGCCGCCTACGGCCTGACCTCTACCGAGGGCCTGGCCGACGCGGTCATCGCCGTTCAGCAGGACGGGATCGAGCAGGTTCGCCGGCTGGCCGGCGCCGGGCACCAGCCGCAGGTCCGCTGGGTCGCCGGCGGCCACCTCGACGACCTGCGGCAACGACTGGCCTGGAGCCGGGCCCACCGCCACCTCTTCGGGTAGCGACGGCCACGACGCCGAGCACGACGTGCAGAGCGCTCGCCACCGCGGCGACCACGTGGAGGCCGGTGACGAAGGCCGTCTTCGCCTCCGTGGCCAGGGCGGGCGCCAGGTCGCGCAGGTGGAGCGTCTCGTCGAGGGTGGGGGCCAGGTCCGGGCCCTGGAGGCGGAAGACCAGGGCGGCGAGTGAGCCGAGCAGGGCGATGCCGAGGGCGTTGCCCAGCTCGTTGCTGGTCTCCGCGATCGCGCCCGCCGCGCCCGCGCGCTCGACGGGGACGGCGCCGACGGCGGTGTCGGCGACGACGCTGAAGCTGATGCCGTAGCCGATTCCGGTGACGACCGTGGCGGTGACGTACCAGCCGATGCCGCCGGTGATCGCCGTGGGGAGCAGGAACAGCAGGCCGCCCGCGATGGAGAAGTGGCAGGCGATCAGGGCGGTGCGCTTGCCGATGCGGTCGGCCACGGAGGGCGTGACGACGCACGTGATGGTCAGGACGACGGCGCCGGGGATCGCGAGCAGGGCCGCGTGCAGGACGCTCAGGCCGAGGACGGACTGCAGGTAGACGCCCGCCAGGTACGCGGTCGCCGACCACGCCGCCAGCGGCAGCAGCCCGGTGACGATCGCCAGCGAGAAGAGCCGGTCGCGGAAGAGCGAGAAGTCCATCAGGGGCTGCCGGAGGCTCAGTTGCCTGCGGGCGAACCAGGCCAGGAGCGCCGCTCCGGCGACGCCCGCGATCACCGTGCTGCCCGACAGGCCCTCAGTGGCGGCCGCCTTTACAGCGTAGATCACAAGCAAAAGACCGAGGGCGGAGGTCACGACGCTGAGCGCGTCGATCCTGCCTGCGCGCTTCGTGCGCACCTCGCGGAGCAGGCCGGGCGCGAGGAGCAGGAACAGGGCGACGACCGGCACGTTGACGAGAAAGACCGAGCCCCACCAGAACCGCTCCAGCACGAGACCGCCCACCACCGGGCCGATGGCGAACCCGGCGGCGAACGCAGCGGCGAAGACGCCGATCGCCTGCGCCCGGCGTCGCGGGTCGGCGAACAGCTCGCTCAGCACCGCCAGCGCCGACGGGAGGAGAGTCGCGCCCGCCACTCCCATCAGCGCGCGGGCGGCGATGAGGAGCTCGGCGTTCGGCGCGTAGGCCGCCAGGGCGGAGCCGATGCCGAAGACCGTGGCGCCGATCACGAGCAGCTTCAGCCGGCCGTACCGGTCGCCGAGGTTGCCGGACGCGATCAGCAGGGAGCCGACGGCGAAGCCGTAGCCGTCCAGGATCCAGAGGGCCTGGTCGGCGGTGGGCAGGAGGGCCTGGCTGATCCTGGGCATCGCCAGGAAGAGGATGGATCCGTCCATGGAGACGAGCAGGACGGGCCCGAGGACCACGGTGAGGCCGAGCCAGGCGCGCAGCCCCGGTGCAGTGTGTTGTTGCGACATGTCCCTGACTGTCGGGCCGGGGCCGGATCGTCAGCCATCCCCCTGCCATGGGTGCACCTGACAGGGTCACCCACGCGGGCGCCCGGCCGCCTACGATCGGTCGCATGGAGAGTCTGGGGGCGTTCCTCAAGCGCCGGCGTGATCTGGTCACGCCGGAGATGGCCGGGCTGCGTACGTACGGGACCACGCGCCGCGTCCCCGGCCTGCGGCGAGAGGAGCTGGCCCAGCTCGCGGGGGTGAGCGTCGGTTACTACATCCGGCTGGAGCAGGGGCAGGCGGAGAGCGCGTCCGAGCAGGTGCTGGACGCCCTCGCGCGGGTGCTGCGGCTCGACCCGATCGAGGCCGTCCACCTGCACAACCTCGCCCGGCAACCCGGCAACCCCGGCCTGTCCGAGCCTCCTGCCGAGGAGCCGCATCCCCGGGTCGTCGCGCTCCTGGAGTCTCTGAGCGAGGCGATGCCGGCGATCGTGCTCGGCCGGCGGGGCGACGTGCTCGCCTGGAACCGTACCGGTCACGCGCTCCTGGCCGAGCACGTCCCGTTCGAGGCGCCGCAGGAGGCGGCGCGGCGCCCGTCCGTTCCCCGGATGTTCTTCCTCGACCCGTTCACCCGCGACCTGCATCGCAACTGGGACGAGCTGGCCCGCGTCCACGTCGCCTACCTGCGGCTCACGGCGGGACGGTTCCCCACGGACGCGCTGCTGGCGAAGCTGATCGGTGAGCTGACGATGCGGAGTGCCGAGTTCGCGACGCTGTGGGCCGAGGGTGAGGTGGCCGACTGCACGGTCGGCACCATGCACCTGCGGCACCCCACCGTCGGGGCGGCCGGCGTCAGCTATCAGGTGTGGCTGCAGCCCGACAGTCCCGATCACCGGCTCGAGGTCTACACGCCGAACGACCCCGGGTCCGCCGACGCCCTGCGGCTTCTCGCGCATCGGAGCGCCGAATCCGGCTCAGGTGATTTCCCGCAACTTGCGGCGGAGCACGGTTTCGCGCATTAGCGTGCACGGCATGCTGGTCATTTCTCTGCAGGCCATTTTGGAGGAGGCGCTGGCGGTCGGGCGCTTCAATACGGGAAATGTCCGGCATCTGCCCGATTTGCTGCGGCCGGAGAACATGCGGCAGTTGCGAGAGCATTCGGCGGTCTTCTGTTTTCTGGCCTTTCATCCCACCGGGGACGCCGCCGTCGCCGACTACGTACGTTCCGGCACGATGGCCGATGACAGCGGGCCCGACGTGCTCGTCCTGTTCACGCTCGACCGGTCCGCGCCGATCGCGGTCCCGCTCGGGTCGGACGCGTTCGGGCAGTGGGCGGAGCTGGATAGAGGGGCTAATCCGGCGAATCACATGATTCGCACGCTTTTCGCCGGTTCTCGGGTGCCGCCATTGCCGGGTCTCGCCGTCTTCCTCGATCTGTCCGAGGACACCGAAGGGTTCTATCTGCCGCTGGGGCATTTGGCGTCGGAGCATGAGGTACGGACGTTCCTGCGCGAGGCGTTCGCCGACATCGACCACCTCGCCACCACCGGCGAGCCCGGCAGGCTCCTCGACGACCTCGGCGTGGTGTGGACGCGGCGCGGGCTGGCGTACGAGCGGACCGGCCGAAGACCCGTACGCGAATGGCTGATCGAGGGCTTCCGCACAGCGAGAGAGCACTACGGCGACATCGTCGGCACGATCGGACTGATGGGATGATCGACATCCAGTGGCAGGCCCGGGAGACGCCGCCCGGCGCCGAGACGCTCATGGGCGTCCTCGGCGAGTTGACGCAGGAGGCGTTGTTCGCCGGCACCTGCGATGCCGTGCTCGGCCCGTCGCGCTTCCCGGGCGGTGACCTCCAGAGCCGCGTTCCCCGGCACATCGTGACGGTCCGGCTGGCCGAGGCGCTGGAGCGGGCGATCGGGCTGGAGTTCGCCCCGTCCATGCGCATCCCGTTCCTGTGGCTGGCGCGGCGGGGCGGGGGTGAGCCGGGCGGTTACCTGCCCGCCTCCTTCGGTTTCCCGCCCTCCCACTGGGCCATCGATCTGCTGGCCCGGTGGGAGGCGCACGACTCGGTCAGAAGGTCCTGGGCCGCGGACGCCCGCGATGGCAACAGCCGCGTCCTGGAGTCGGCCCGCCTGCTGCGGGCGGCCCTCTTCCATGCACTTCGGACGGGCGATCCGTCAGCGGCCGTCCGTTATGTCGTGGACGTGGTGGAGTGCGGGTTGTGCCGGGACGTCAAAGGGGCGGCTCGGGCCATCACCCTGCTGCTGCGGGTGCGGTCCGGGGGCGGGACGGCCGAGGAGATGGTCCGGACCTTCTTCGACGGGCGGCTGCCGGGCAGCTTCCACGAGTGGATGACCACCCCGTACGCGCAGGCCGACCCAGAGCCGCGGCCCCTTTCCTCCGAGGCGTCCTCACTGGTCGGGATGCTGGTGGAGCGGGCGTTCCGCCTGCTGGAGGAGGCTCGGCGGACCGATGGGTTCGACTCCTGGTTCATGGCACTGACCAGGGCCGAGAGCGTCATCCAGGTCACCCTGTACGTCCTGCAGTGGAGCATGCCCCGCATGCCGCTGGGGCTGCGGGCCGTGCACGGGCAGCTGTCGGAGCTGGACGCGCACTACAGCGGGATGGTGGCGAGCCTGCGGGTGGCGCGTGCGCCCGTCATGGAGTCGGTCGTCAGGCACAGCCGTGGGCTGGCCGAGGTCTTCCGGGCCAAGGGCGACGTGAGCGGGGACCGGTTCGCCCGGGAGGCGCTGCTCATCCCGCGCTTCCTGCTGGACGAGCCCTTGACGGACGGCTGGCGCGAGCCCGGCCATCGCACGGCGTCCATGCTGCCCAGGCCGGACGGGCTGCGGGAGCGGCTCTCGCCCGAGCAGGCCGTCGTGCTCGCGCCGGACGACCCCTCCTCCTGGCGGGAGCTGGGCTCGCTGTTGCGGGGGCGGGACGCGCCCTGGGCCGGTCAGGTGTGTGATCACCTGGCGGGGGTCGCGGCCGAGTGGGCGCACCCGCCGGCCTGAGACGACCGCGCCCGGCTTGGATTGGCGAGCGCACAGCGTCCCGCTGCGCAGCGCTTCAAGGGAGTCGGCGCTCCTTGGCGAGCGCACGGCGTACGGATGCGGGGCTCAGCGCTCCTGGAGGCGGCGCAGTTTGCGGCGTTCCCAGCTGTTGGCGTGGCGGATGACCACTCCCCCGGCGCCGCCGCTGCCGGCCAGGCGGATCAGCGGGGTCCTGGGCAGCCGGTCGGGCGTGGTCTTGTCTCTGAAGCCGCCCAGACCTGGGTTCATGCGTGAGGTCTCCGCGATCCAGCCGTCGGGGATGACGATCGTGACGCCGGCCATCTCGCCGTGCACCTCGATCTGGATCTCGGGCAGCCGGCACTCGGTCTGGGTGAAGTCGAGCTTGGCGGCGCCCATGCCGCCGTACACGATGATGCGGCCCGGCACGTCCCAGCGCCCGGTGCGGGTGACGCCGTGCATGCCGCCCTTGAGTACCAGCGGCTCCTGATCGACCGGGACCTCCGGCGGCAGGTCGGCGGTGAGGCGCTCGAGATCGCCGTACGTCTTGGCGTTCAGGGCCGCGCTCAGCCGCACGTCCAGCTCTTCGAGGTCGATCCGGCCCTCGGCCGCCGCATTGTTCAGCCGTTCCACCACCGCTTCGCGCTCGTCATGCGAGACGCGCCAGTCGGCACGGCGGACGGGTTCCGGGGGGCCAGAAGTCATAGCCCGATACTACGGCGATTCGGCGCAAGTCCGGGCGGCCCGTCCCAGCTATTCGCTGTTGCTAAGTAGCGGTAGTCAGTGTTACTTTCTAGCAGTACCTAGCAACACCAAGTACCTTTCTAAGGACGATCATGCACACATTGCCGTCGATGCCCACCGAACGCCCGTCAGGGTGCCCGTTCGACCCGCCCAGGGAGCTGCTCGAAGCCCGCGAGCACGGCCCGATCAGCCGGCTCCCTTTCCCCGACGGGCACCAGGGGTGGCTGGTCACCGGTTTCGACCTGGCCCGGCAGATCCTGGCCGACCCCCGGTTCAGCTCCCGCAGGGAGCTCATGCGCCACCACCCGCTCATCGACTACGGCGACATCGAGGTGCCCGAGGCGCCGCCCGGCGAGTTCCTGCTCATGGACGAGCCGCGGCACGGCCGCTACCGCAAGCCCCTGGTCGGCAAGTTCACCGTGCGCAGGATGCGGCAGCTCACCGAACGCGTCGAGCAGATCACCGCCGAGCACCTCGACGCCATGGAGCAGGCCGGTCCTGGAGCCGACCTGGTGACCGCGTTCGCCAAGCCCATCCCCGCCATGGTGATCTGCGAGCTGCTGGGCGTCCCGTACGAGGACCGGGACCGCTTCCAGGAGAACATCGACGCGTTCCTCGGCGGCGAGGCCGGCGACGACGAGCTGATCGCCGCCTACGCCGCGACCCAGCAGTACCTCGCCGAGCTGGTTGCCGCCAAGCGCGCCCACCCCACCGACGACGTGCTCAGCGACCTCCTCGACGGCGACCTGACCGACGAGGAGCTGCAGGGCATGGCCCTGATCCTGCTGTCGGCCGGCTTCGACACCACCGCCAACATGCTGGCCCTCGGCACGTTCGCCCTGCTGCGCAACCCCGGCCAGGTCGCCGCCCTGCACGCCGACCCCGCCTCGGCCGTCGAGGAGCTCCTGAGGTATCTGTCGGTGGCCAAGCAGTTCTTCCGGGTCGCGCTGGAGGACGTGGAGCTGGCCGGCCACACCATCGAGGCCGGCACGACGGTCATCCTGTCCCTCAGCACCGCCAACCGCGACCCCGACCGCTTCCCCGACCCCCACACCCTCGACCTGCGCCGCCAGGACGGCGGCCACCTCGCCTTCAGCCACGGCATCCACCAGTGCCTGGGGCAGCAGCTCGCCCGCGTGGAGCTGCGGGTCGCCTTCCCCGCACTGTTCAACCGCTTCCCGACGCTGCGCCTGGCCCTACCCTCCGAGGAGGTCGCCCTGCGGCCGGAGATGGCCGACATCTACGGCGTCAAGAGCCTGCCCGTCACCTGGTGACCCGGCGGCCGCGGTACCAGAGCACCCAGACCGCGAGCAGGGCGAGGGTGGCGACGTGCAACGCCATCGACAAGCCCGCCATGGTGTCGATGGGCAGCAGGCAGATGAGAACCCCCCGGACGACGGCGTCGAGGAGCAGCCCCGTTCCCATGACGAGGCTCAGCGTGGTGAAGTGGCGGCGGAGGGCGGGCTCGGTACGCCACCGCTCCTCCCAGCGCTCGGCGTCGTCGAGGCGGCGGATGACGGCGTACACGATGGGTCTCCCCATGACGCAGGAGCCCACGAGGAGCAGGCCCGCCGCGCCGGCCAGGATCGACTCCTTGGCGAGCAGGATCCTGGGGTCGCCGGTGAGCAGCGACGCGGCGAGCAGCAGGACGAAGGTGGCGCTGACGAGGGCGGCGAGGCCGTTCAGCCTGCGGCGTACGACGGCGACGTAACCCACCCTCGCCAGGGCGGCGAGCCCGCCCACGGCCAGGGCGGGGAGGGCCTCGAGACCGAGTGCGCGGCAGAGGTAGAAGACCACCGTGGGCAGGCCGACGTCCCACAGCAGGTCCTTGATGAGCTGACGTTTGTCCATGTGCGTGGCACCTCCTGGATCACGTCGGGTGACGCTAGTGGCGCCCTGCCCGGGTGTCCTCAACCCGAGGCATGAGTGCGTGTGATCTCCACCCTGGGGTGGAGATCACGTCTGATCTGGTGCGATATCGACTCCCTTATCGGTCGGCGATGAAGATCGCTATTGGACATGCGGAAACGAGGTCTGCTTCGCTGTCCGGACGTCACAAGGGCCTTCGAGAAAGCAGGTATCCGTTCATGCCGTCCCGCCGTACCGTGCTGGCCGCTGCCACTCTGCTACCGCTGGCGGGAGGCGCGCGCCCGGCGTCGGCCGCGCTCAAGACCGCGCCCAAGACCGCGCCCAAGACCGCGCAGGACTATTACGACCGCGCGGCCAAGCTCGCCGGCGACGACTCCGTACTGAAGGCCCTGGTCAAGGCGCTCTCCCCCGGCCTCCAGATGCCGGCTGTGCAGCCCGTCAAGCCGTTCAAGATCTTCGACGACGTCGCGGTGGTCGGCACCACGTTCGTCCAGGCCACGGCGCTGCTCACGTCGAAGGGCGTCGTCCTCATCGACGCGATGGGCTCACCGGACGACGCCAAAAAGATCATCGTCCCTGGTCTGCGTGATGTGGGCGTGAACCCCGCCCACATCAAGTACGTGGTGGCCGCCCACGGTCACGACGACCACTTCGGCGGCGCGCAGTACCTCGCGGACACGTACGGCGCCCGCGTCATGATGCACAAGGCCGACTGGGACCTCATCGCCGCCGAGCGCCCCGAGCACGCCCCCAAGCGCGACCTGGAGATCAGCGACGGCCAGAAGCTGACCCTCGGCGACACCACGATCGTCTTCCACCACACGCCGGGCCACACCCCCGGCACCGTCTCGCCCATCTTCCCGGTCCGCTGGAAGGGCCGCCGCCACACCGCCATCCTGTGGGGCGGCACCAACCCACCCGCCACGACGGAGGCCAAGCGCACGAACCTGACGTCCGTACGTGAGGCCGCCGTCACGATGCGCAGGGCCGGCGTGGACGTCGAGCTGAACAACCACGGCGGCGCCGACTACGGCCTGACCCGCATCGAGCAACTCCGCGCGGGAGCCACGAAGAACCCGTTCATCATCGGCCCCGCCAGGACGCAGCGCTTCATGAAGGTCATGGAGACGATGCTGCGCGGCCGCATCCTCCAGGACCAGTAGCGGCCAAGGCTGGTGTCGTGGCCATTGTTGCCAGGCGCCACGGCGGGCAGGCTCTCATGGCGTGCGAACACATCGCCTGCACCCTCGCTCTCATCAACATGATGGACATCTTCGGAAAGCTCGCCGAAGCCGCCTCAATCATGGCGAAACCCCTGGAGACGGGTTGGTCACCACAATCACGTCCGTCACAACCAGGGGTCTCGAATGCTGTTCTATCGTGCTGCCGTCGAAAGCCTCCACCGAACCCTGGGCGATTCAGGCTGCCACGCCGGGTCGCCGCCGCTCAGGTTTCGGCGGGCTCCGCCTCCAGCAGCTCTATGAGCCGTTCCAACGCTGCGGCGTGCTCGGGAAAGCGGCGGGTCATCCGCCGTAAACGGGCGACGCCCGCCCGGCGCTGCGTGTCCGTGGCGGCTTCGGCGGCGGTACGCATCCACGCCTCCGGGTCGGATCCGTCCTCGGGTGTACCCCTGAGGACCGCGGCCACGGCTGCCAGGAACGGCGACACGAACGGCGTCGTCATCAGGTGCGGAACTGCTCGTGACAAGGGGGCGAGTTTAATCCAGGCGCCGGCTTCCAGGAACCGGTACCCGTGATCAGCCGCCACGGTCACGTCCGTCACGGCGTCGAAGACCTCGTCCAGCTCCAATGATTCCAGGAGTTCCAGGATGGCCGCGTGCTGGTGGGCGATCTCGTCCTCGGTGCTCTTGAGCAGCGCCACCGTTTCCGGGTGCGCCAGTTCTTCGATGTTCTCGCGGAGGAACGCCCGCGACTGATCCCAGTCCGGACTGTTCAGCCAGGCACGGGTCAGGAGCACGCGCCTGTTGTGGGCGGTCAGGAGGTCGATCACCTGGTCGAGGCCGCCCTCCTCGATGGCGTCCAACAGGCCGGAGAGCTCTTGCAGCCCGTGGAACTCCGGGTACCAGGCTTGGGCCAGGTCGAGAGCGGATCGACCGTCTTCTCCGGACAGCGCGGTGTATTCGGCGCGGAGGTACGCGGCCTTCGTCTCCCAGTCGGCCGCTGTCAGCCAGCGGTTGAGGCGTTCCATCTCCTCGTCGCTCAGGTCGCACACGACCCAGTACGGCCACTTCTCCGGTTTCTTCTCCTCTGCGGCCAGCTGGGCTCCGACGCGTTGCAGGGCTCGCCGCGCTCGGCCGCGCCACTGCGGGTCCTCGTCCGCATCGGCGCACTGTATGGCCCGGGTGAGCGTCTTCACCGCAGCCGAGCGACGCCCGTCGGCGAACTGCCGGGCCACGAGATGCGCCAGGCACTCCGCCTGTGCTCCCGGCCGAAGCCCGGATGCGATCTCCGACCAAACACCGGCCACCTTGCCCGCCCGCTCCAGCTTCTCCAGCAGGTCAGCGAAGGTGTTCAGCGACATGAGCAGGTCCGTCAGGAAGGCGCCGGGGTTGACCTCGGCCAAGGTGCGGTGATGAGCCACCGCTTCATGGCTGGACTTCAGCGCACCCTGACGGTCCCCACACTCGGCCTGTTGAAGGGAAAGGGTGTTCAGCGAGCCGGCCAGGCCAGGCAGGAAGGCAGCAGAGTCCGCCTTGACCAGGGTCTGGCGGATGGCGACGCCTTCCCGAATCGACTTCAGCGCACCTTCCCGATCCCCGGTCTCGGACTGCCGGACCGATAGGGTGTGCAACGCGGCGGCCAACATGTCCAGATATAGGGCACCGTTCGCCGTGATCAAGGCGCGGTAGTGAGCCACTGCTTCCTGAGCCGGCTCCAGCGCAGCCACCCGATTCCCGCACTCAGCCAGCCGAAGCGCCAGGTTGTGCAGCGACATGGCCAGGTCCGGCAGGAAGACGGTGGGGTTGGCTTGGGCCAAGGTGCGGTGATGAACGACGGCCTCCTGGATCGACCCCAGCGCACCCTCCCGATCGCCACACTGAGCCTGCCGAAGGGAGAGGTTGCCCAACGACTGGGCCAGGTCCGGCAAGACTCCAGCAGGGTTCGTGCTGCTCAAGGCCCTGTGGATGGCAACGGCTTCCCGAACCGACTTCAGCGCACCCTCCCGATCCCCGGCCTCGGCCTGCTGATTCGACAGGTTCTGCAGCGAACCGGCCAGGCCCGGCAGGGAGGCGACATGGTTCGTCCCGATCAAAGCCCGGTGGATGGTGACAGCTTCTCTGGCCGACTCCAGGGCACCCTTCTGATCCCCAGTTGCGGACTGATGGACCGAAAGATTGCTCAAGGACATGGCCAAGTCCGGCAAGAAGGCAGCCTGGTCCGCCTCGACCAAGGCTCTGTGAATGGCGACGGCTTCCCGAACCGACTCCAGCGCACCCTCCCGATCACCGGCCTTGGCCTGCTGATTCGACAGGTTCTGCAGCGATCCGGCCAGATCGGGCAGGAAGTCCTCCTGGTTCGCCTCAGTCAAGGTGCGGTAGTGTGCGACGGCTTGCTGGATGGTGGCCAGGGCGGCGGACCGGTCTCCGACGTCGGATTGCCGGACGGCAAGAGTATTGAGGGCCCAGGCTTGCCTGGCCAGCGCCTCTTCGTCGGCTGCGGCCTCCCTCGATACCTGGGCTTTTGCGGCGATCAGCGCTAGCCCGCCCAGCGCACTGTGCCGGATCGGGATCTGTCCGGCGAGGGACGCGAGCGGCAGCGGTGTATCGGGCTCGCGGGCCAGGGCTTCGAGGGCAGGTACGAACGGGCCGCCTTGAGCTGCGGCGACGATATAGGCGACCTGCCACAGATTTCGCCGGCGCCCGAGCGCTGCGGATGCGAGGTCGCGCGCCTTCGCCGTGTCGTTCTGGGCGGCGCGGGAGATCGCCAGGCATGCGTGGGCCGCTTCCGCATCGGTCGCTGCCTGGATGCAGCGGTCGAGCAGGTCGGGGTCGCGGGGATGGGGACGTACGAGGAGGTGGGCGCCGATCGGGTCGGGGCGGATGGAGACGGTGCCGGCCTCGGGGTCGGTGTGGAGCATCTCTTCGATGAGGTCGGCCAGATGGTCCCGTACGAGCCGATCGTCGATGCCCAGGACCGCGGTGACCAGTTCCGGGATGCGTTCCTTGCGTGGGGACAGCAACGCCAGGCAGGCTCCCAGCGACCAGAACGTGTGCTTCGACGGCGCGTCGCTCGCGTGCCGCTCCCTGTATGTCTTCTGCCAGTACTGGAACTCCCGCCGCATGACCTCTTCGTAGAGGTGGGCGTGGCCGCGCGGCAGGTCGCGGACACCCTCGGCGGCGAGCCAGGCGTGCAGGACGAGGTCGAGCGTCGTCCATTGGGCCGGTTGCGGGAGGTCCGCCGGTGAGGGGGCGGTGAGGTCGTGGCCGGTGAAGGCGCGGTAGGCGAGCAGGAAGACGCGCAAGGGTGCCGGGTGCAGGGGTTCGATGGGACGGGGCGATACGGCTACGTCGTGGTCGTCGACGGACAGCAGGCCCTCGAGGTCGGTCCACCAGTCGCCCATCAGGCGTGCGGTCAGGACGACGCGCGTGGGAGCGGCTCGGCCCCGGACGGCGCGGAGCAGCGCGTTGACGTCCTCCGCTTTCACTGCTTCGGCGTAGTCGATGACGACGAGCAGGGGTGAGACGAGGCGGCCGAGCCAGGCGAGTTGGACGTCGTCGGGTTTGCGGATGAGGAAGCCGGTGTGCCAGCCCCGGTTGGCCATGGTGGCGGCGAGTTCGGCTGCCAGGTGGGTCTTGCCGGCTCCGCCGAGGCCGTGCAGGATCGTGATCTTCGTACGGTTCTGCGGGTCGGCGACCTCGCACCAATCGATGAGCAGGTCGAGTTCTTCGCGCGGCGCGAACGGGATGCGTCCTCTGCGTGCCTGGAGTTCGGCGAGGGGTCCTGCCCTCGTCCGCGCCTTGTAGTACGGGAACGTGAGCGGGTCGTTCGTGGGTGTCGCCGGTTGCGGGAGGACGTCCCCCTCGTAGAGCCCGATGTCGACCGCGAAGCTCCAGCGTCCGCACAGCTCTGTGCCCGCTGTGACGGCGTCTGTCCAGGGCAGTGGATCGGCTCGTCCGCCGTATCCGTGTGCCGCGCCGGTGACGTCGATGGCGAGGAATGTCCCGTTCGTCTCCTGGACGAGCGCGACCTCCGCGGGCATCTCCTGGTGGACGAGAGACGTCAGCGGATAGTCGAACGACGCGGGACGCTGGTACTCCCCGCCGAGCCACACGACGACGAGCGCATGGAACGCTCCCCCGGCCGTGGCAGGTTCGGCGATGACGATGAGGGGATGCAGGCCGGCATCCAGGCAGCCGCCCGCGTATGTGACGGCGATGTCGAGGCAGGTGGCGTGGCGGTGATGCAGCAGCACCTCCCCCGGGGTCCTGATCATCTGGCCGGCCGTGTCGCTCGCCGGGTCCTCGTGCGCGTACGTGATGTCTCGCCGGGCGAAGGCCTCGTAGAGTGCTCGCGCCCGGTCCAGTCGCGCGCCCGCGCCGGGGGCCGGGCGGTCGTCGCCGAGCATCTTGCCGACGACGCCCCGCTGCACGTACGCGGCGAGCAGCCCGGGCGCGGAGTCCCTCGACCAGCGCAGCCATCCGCTCATGGCTCAGGTCTCCTGTTCGACGGCTCCGATGACGTCGGCGCAGCTCACCGGGTCCCGGCCGGGCGTGTGGGCGATGACCTCGACGCGATGCTCGCCCGGCGGCAGGGGCGGGAGGCCGAACTCCCAGACGCCCTCGTCCGTCGCCACACCGGGCACGGCCTGACCGGCGACGCGGGCTTCCACGACGGTTTCTTCCGCGACGGCCGCGCCGTGCCAGCGTGCGCGTAGCGGCACCGGTGTCCCGGCCGGGACCGTCTCGTCCAGGTCGAGTCCCAGCCACGGCCTTTCGGGCGTGTCCCCGCGCGTTGCGGAGGTCGAGGCGCCGGACAGGAGTGCGAGCGCCTGGAGGATCGCCGGGCTGGACGCCATCGGCAGGTGCCGGTCCCGGACGGGCCGCCACCGCGACCGCTGCGCGTCCAGCTCGATGGGCACGGCCGAGAACCACGGCACCGTCCCGTCGCCGCCGCGCTCGGGCTCCGGGAGCCATTCGGCGTTGACCTTCTCCACCTTGAGGCGGCCGTCCTTGAGCGTGCTGCGGCCGAGCGTGGCGTGGCCGGGCGCGAACAGCGGCAGGAGATCGGGCGCGTGCTCGCCGAGCTCTTCCCAGGCGGTGCCGATGTCTTCGTGCATGGCGTACGCGCGGCGCGCGTGCTCGGCCTGGGCCCGGTCAGGCCACGGCAGGTCGGCCGGGTAGAGCGCTGCCGGGTCGGCGCCCGGTTCCAGCCCGGGGGTCAGTTTCCCGGCCAGGACGGTCCGGTAGCGGGGCAGCAGGTCGTACGCCGACGGCCAGCGCCGCATGATCTTTGTGAGCCGCGGGTCGCGTACGGCTCCGGCGCCGACGCCGTTCCACAGCCAGTCCAGAGCTTTCGGCGCTCCTCGGTGCGGTGTTCCGGCCGTGATCAGGGACGCGCAGTAGGGCGCGCCGCTGAGCGGCCCCAGCCAGTACCGGGCGACGAGCCCGCCCATCGAGTGCCCGATGACGATCACGCGCCGCCGGTTGTGCTCCGGCGGGCCGAGACGGTCCCGTATCGCCCGCGCCAGGTGTTCGGCAGCAGTCGCGACCCCCGAGCGGAAGTCGTACGGAAAAAGCAGGATATTTCCGGACGAGCCACCACCTCCGCCCGGCACGATCGTGGCGACCTTCGCGTTCGAGAAGGCGTTCTGGAGGCGTTTGACCAGATTGTCGTATCCCGGTGCCAGCGTTTTCCCGATGAGTCTGATCGTCGGCATCAGCGTCACCGGTTCAAGCGGAACGTCGATGTCGAGTGCGCCCGGCTGGAGCAGCCGGCGAACCCCTTCCGGGAGCCCGCCCCATACGCGCGTGCCGCGTTCGTCACACAGGACGCTCCCGAGAATACCCGGAACGATCACCACGACGTGCCTGAGTCGCACCTTCATCCCTCCCGATCCACCGGGCGAGTGTTCGTGATGATCGTGGCGAAGATGCGGTACAGCAGGCTGACCAGCCCGAGGGCCACTCCGGCGATGACGACGCCTCGCAGCCCCGCCGAATCCGGCACCGTCCCGGCGAGGACGAGCAGGCAGACCGCCAGGTCCGCGATGATGACCGTGGCCACGGATAAGGCATAGATACGGACCCGCTTAAGCGTCCAGAACCGGACATTTCGCTGCCGCTCGGAGAGGCCGTCGAAATACTTCGAGTCCCAGACGAACGCCAGTAATACGACGGGAAGCACCTGCGCCACCGTCGCATAGAAGTCGCGCATCCTGCCCCCTTTCCAGGAGGAATGCGAGCATCTTATTTCACGATAAGTCGGACCAGCGTGGACGGGCAGAACCCTTACACGAGCTGGCGGAGCGGTCCTCGGAACGCCCGGCCTGTCTCCGGTTCTTCACCAGCGGCTGGAGCACCCTGCGTACCGCCGCCGCAGGCGCTGCTGCGGCGGCCGCGCTGACCAACGACCGCCCCGACGGGGACCTTCGCCTCCAAGCCGGGGCACCTCTGAAGCGTGTGATGGGGGTAGCCGACAAGGAGGACATCATGCGCATGACCGTCGCGGACGTGACGACGGAGAAGGTCATCGCCGTATCCGCCGCAACCCCGTTCAAAGAGATCGCGGAGACGCTCATCGCGGCCGGCGTCAGCGCCGTTCCGGTCATCGACGACGACCGGCAGGTACTCGGCATGGTGCCGGAGGCCGGCCTGCTGCGCAAGGAGGAGTTCAGGGAGCAGTACTACCGCGAGGGCTACCGGCCTCCGCTGTCTTTCCGGACGGCGTGCGGTGCTGCGAGCGCTGGTTGAGCGCGCCGTACTGGCCGCCTCGTACACGCGCCGGGTCGAACAGGTCCGCCAGCAAGGCGAGGTCGTCCGCGCTGAGCGGCACGGACGTGGCGGCGATGTTCTGACGCGCGTACGCCGCCCGCTTCGTGCCGGGAATGGGCACGATGTCATACGGCTGGGCCAGCAGCCAGGCCAGGGCGACCTGCCCGGGCGCGTATCCCCGTTCGCTGGCGAACGTCTTGAGCCCGTCGATGAGGCGGAGGTTGTGCGCGAAGTTCTCCCCCTCGAACTTCGGCAGGCTGGAGCGGAAGTCGTCGGCGGACAACGACGTGCCGGTGGTGAAGCGGCCGGCGAGTGCGGCTCGCCCCAGCGGGCTGTAGGGGACGAAGGTGATGCCCAGCTCGCGGCAGGTGGGCAGCACCTCCTGCTCCACCTCGCGGGCCCACAGCGAGTACTCGCTCTGGAGGGCCGAGAGGGGCGCCACGGCGGACGCCCGGTGAAGCACGTCCGGCCCGACCGCGCTGAGCCCGATAGCGCGCACCTTGCCCGCCGTCACCAGAGCGGCCATCGCGCCGACGGTGTCCTCGATCGGCACGGAGGTGTCATGGCGGTGGCAGTAATAGAGGTCGATGTGGTCGACGCCGAGGCGGCGCAGGCTGGCGTCGCAGGCGGCGGTCACGTAGTCGGGATGCCCGTCGAAGACCACCCCGCCCTCCGGGGCGAGCCGCGCGCCGAACTTGGTGGCCAGGACCACCTGGTCGCGCATCCCGCGCACGGCACGGCCCAACAGCTCTTCGTTGTGCCCGAAACTTCTCTGCCGCCGGCCGACGACCGCCCCTGCCGCGCCGTAGATGTCGGAGGTGTCGAAGAAGTCGATGCCGGCGTCGATCGCGGCGTGGATCGCGGCGACGGACTCCTTGTCGTCGGCGTCTCCGTAGAACTGGGACATCCCCATGCAGCCCAGGCCGATCGGCCGGACGGAGATGTCGCTGTGCCCAAGAGTGATGCGGGCCTTCTGCATGTTGCTCCTGAGCCGCCGGCCTTCCAGCGGGCCAGGCGGCCTGAGCAGCGGGAGCTTCGCCGGCAGGAGATCCTCGTCGCCGCCGAGGCGCTGCTGGGCGAGATGCCGGCCGAGAAGATCAGCCTCCGCGAGCTCGCGCGGCGGCTGGGCGTGTCCAAGACGCACGTGGTGCGCTACTTCGAGACCCGCGACGGCGTCTTCCTGGGGCTTCTGGAACGGATGCGGCTCGCCTGGATCGAAGCCCTGGCCGGCGAATGGCCCGCTCCTCCCTGCGAGCCGGGACAGGTCATACGGGCCTGGGTTGACTCCCTCGCCGCCCGGCCGGTCCTGTGCCAGCTGTGGAGCCTGCTGCCGAGCGTTCTGGAGCGGAACGTCTCGTCCGAGGCCGTGCACACGTACAAGCTCTCCTACCAGGAACACCGCGCCAGGCTGGCGAAGGCGGTCGGCGAGCGGGTGCCGGCCCTTGCCGAGGAGGACGCGATCAGGCTGACGGACTACGCCGTCGTCGTGCTGGTGGGTCTGTGGCCATTCGGCAATCCGTCCCCGGCCGTCGTCGAGGCCACGGCCGATCCCCGGCTCGCCAGCTCACGGGTGGACTTCGCCACCATGTACGGCGAGATGCTGGGCACCATGCTCGCGGGACTGCTCGCCCGAAAGCCCTCGCCGGAAGGGCGGACCAAGTAGACGCCAAGACGCAACCCGCAGGTCAGAGGGCCTGCTGGAGGCCGAGGCGTTCAACCCCGAGCTCAAGGAGATCGACTTCACCGCGACCGGCTCGTCCTGACCAGAGCCTCATCGGTCTCCGGCCACGCACCTGTTCAGGGTGTGACGATGGCGAAGTCCGGGGTGGGCTGCTCCAGGACCGCGGTCAGCCGTCGCAGGACGGTCAGGTCTCCGTCGTGGGCGAGGCCGTCGCCGCCGGTGTCGCCGGTGATCAGGCTCATCAGGCGCTCCTTGGTCAGCCGTAGCGTCAGGTCGGCGCCGTTCCCGCGCGGGTTGCGCTCGTGGATCAGGGCGCCGTTGGACATCGTGGTGCGATGGTGCTCGCCGGTGTCGGTGAGGTGCCAGTCGATGGCGAAGCGCTCGTTCCAGGCTCCGGGGCCGTTGACGCGGATGGCCAGCGAGTCGAAGACCTGCTCGGCGGTCAGGGCGCTGAGCAGGTCCGGTGAGATGGTGCCGGCCGCGGGCTTCGACGGCGAGCCGGTCAGCTCCTGGGCGCCGGTCAGGTAGAAGTTGCGCCAGGTGGCGTTCTCGGCGCCGTGGCCCAGGCGGGTGTAGACCTGCGCCAGCAGGCCGCGGGCGGCGGAGTCGCCGGGGTCGGCGAAGACGGCGTGGTTGAGCAGGGTCGCGGCGAAGCGCAGGTCGTTCTCCCGCATGTAGCGGCCGGCCAGGGCGACCACGGCGGAGGCGCCGCCGAGCAGCTCGACGTAGCGCCTGGCCAGCTCGGCCGGGGGGGTGCTCCCACAGGTGGGCGGGGTTGCCGTCGAACCAGCCCAGGTAGCGCTGGTAGATCGCCTTGACGTTGTGGCTGACCGGTCGTGCAGGTAGGCGTACAGGTCGCGCTGCTGGGACAGGAAGGTGACGATGTGCTCGCGGCCCCAGGTGGGCCAGTGGTGGGAGGCGAAGGCCACGTCCGCCTGGCCGGCGAACAGCGCGATGGCCTCGGCCAGGTAGCGGGACCAGACGCGGGGTTCGCGGACCGGCGCGCCGCGCAGGGTCAGGACGTTGTGCAGGTTGTGCGTGGCGTTCTCGGCCATGCACAGGGCGCGCCGGTCGGGGAAGAGGACGTTCATCTCGGCGGGCGCCTCGGTGCCGGGCGTGAGCTGGAAGACGATGCGTACGCCGTCCACCGTCTCCTCCTGGCCGGTGCGGGTGACGTCCAGGGTGGGCGGGATGAGCGAGACGGTGCCGGCGGAGCTGCCCATGCCGAGGCCGCAGCCGAGCTGGCCCTCCGGGCCGCGGGGCAGGTGCTGGCCGTACATGTAGGCCTCGCGGCGGTTCCTGGCGGTGCCGGCGTAGACGCTCTCGGCGACGGCGTGCTCCATGAAGTGGGCGGGCGCGAGCACGGGAACGGCGTCGCCGCCGGTGACGCCGCGGGCGCCGCCGAAGTGGTCGACGTGGGGGTGGGTGTAGATCAGGCCGGTGACCGGGCGGTCGCCGCGATGGCCGCGGTAGAGCTCGAGCGCGGCGGCGGCGCATTCGGTGGAGACGAGCGGGTCGATGACGATGACGCCGCGCTCGCCCTCGACGAGGGTCATGTTCGACAGGTCGAGGCCGCGTACCTGGTAGACACCCTCGGTGACCTCGAACAGGCCCTGCTTGGCGCACAGTTGCGCCTGCCGCCAGAGGCTGGGGTGCGCGGTGCCTGGGCAGTCGCCGTCGAGGAAGGCGTACGCGTCGTTGTCCCAGACGACCTCGCCGTCGGCCGCCGTGATCAGGGCGGGTGACAGGCTCGCGATGAAGCCGCGCTCGGCGGCGTCGAAGTCCGCGCGGTCGTGCAAGGGAAGGCGTGCCATCCGGCGGTCATGCCCACGTCCGGCGTCGATCAGGGCAAGCGAACACTCAAGAAACCCACAGCGCCTGATCATGCGCCGGCAGGAGGTCGTCGAGGGCGTCGGACGCGCTGGGGACGTTATGGAGTAAGATCGCGCGAGTTTGTGATCATTTGCGCGAAAGGCCCCCCACATGTCCCTGCGTAGCAAGCTGGCCGCCGTCCTGGCGGCGTGCGTCGTGACCATCCCGCTGTCGGCGGTAACGGCGCAGCCCGCCTCCGCCACCGGCGGCAGCTGCGGATCCGGGTACAACTTCCTGTCGTCGTACCCGCTGCGTTACGGCGACGCCGTCGGCGGCAGCCTGGACCTCTACTACAACCCCTCCAACGGCTACAACTGCGCCATCGCCCGGGCCAAGGCCGCGTGGGACGGCGTGGCGCACCACATCAGGGTCTTCCTGAGCGACGGCGGCTCGCGCACCGTCAGTGACCCACCGATCGGCAGCAGCGCCAACTACCGCTACTACGCGGGCCCGGTCAAGCTGTACCTGAAGCACAAGTGCGTCTACGCCGAGGGGCAACTGACCTACAACGGCGACTGGTACCGCACCGGCGATGCCGCGTTCGGAGTCCACTGCGGCTGACGAAAGCCGCCGGCGGTAGCTCAGGCGAGGGACTCCTCACGGAGTCGCGGTCCGGCGGCGGCGAAACACCCGGTACGTCCACACCTGGTAGGCCGGCGCGCCCGCGCACCGTTTCGGCTGACACGCCGAGCGGCGCGCCTGCCCGAGCGTGCGGGAAGCCGTGCGGCAGTGGACCTTCGGCGGTCGGGCAAGGGACTTTCGTCCTTTCGGCGGGAGCGCCGCTTCGGTAGCGTCACAGACATGATTCGTGTGTTCCTCCTCGACGACCACGAGGTCGTGCGCCGAGGTGTCGCCGCGCTGCTCGACTCGGAGGACGACATCGAGGTGATCGGCGAGGCGGGCACCGCCGAGTCGGCGATCGCACGCATCCCGGCGCTCACCCCCGACGTGGCGGTGCTCGACGTCCGGCTGCCCGACGGCAACGGCGTGGACGTCTGCCGCGAGGTGCGCTCCCGGGTGCCGGGGCTGGCGTGCCTGATGCTGACGTCGTTCGCCGACGACGACGCGCTGTTCGACGCCGTGATGGCGGGCGCGGCGGGATACGTGCTCAAGCAGATCCACGGCTCCGACCTGGTGGGCGCGGTCCGTACGGTGGCCTCGGGGCAGTCGCTGCTCGACCCGCAGACCACGGCGGCCATGCTGCAGCGGCTGCGCGACCAGGCCGCCAGGAAGGACCCGCTGGCGGCGCTGACCGAGCAGGAGCGTCACATCCTCGAGCTCATCGGCGAGGGGCTGACCAACCGGCAGATCGGCGAGCGCATGTTCCTGGCCGAGAAGACGGTCAAGAACTACGTCTCCAACCTGCTGTCGAAGCTCGACATGCAGCGCCGCACGCAGGCCGCGGCGCTGGCGGCACGGCTGCACGCCGACCGCAAGGACTGACTTCTGCGAAGGACCTTGGTCCTTCGCGCGGGTGCCTTTCGGCCCCCGTTCCCGCCGCCCTGATCAGGAAGGGTGGGCGGCGGGGGCGGGCACTTTTTCTCCCCCACCACCGACGACGGCAGGGGCGAGTGACATGGACGGAGCGGTCAGCGACGCGCTGCTGAGGCTGGGACGGCACCTGCGGCCCGGCACGGTCTCGCCGGACCTCAGGGCGCTCCACCAGGTGGGCGGCCGGCGGGCGGACGCCTTCTACCGGGACCGGTGGAGCCACGACAAGGTGGTCCGCTCCACGCACGGCGTGAACTGCACCGGCTCGTGCTCGTGGAAGGTGTACGTCAAGGACGGCATCATCACGTGGGAGGCGCAGCAGACCGACTATCCGAGCGTCGGGGGCGACCGGCCGGAGTACGAGCCGCGCGGCTGTCCTCGTGGCGCGGCCTTCTCCTGGTACACCTACTCCCCCACCCGCGTCCGCTACCCGTACGCGCGCGGCGTCCTGGTGGAGCTGTACCGGGAGGCGAAGGCGCGGCTGGGTGATCCGGTGGCGGCGTGGGCGGAGGTCACCTCTGACCCGGGCAAACGGGCCGGCTACCAGTCGGCGCGGGGCAAGGGCGGGCTCGTCCGCATCAGCTGGGACGAGGCATGCGAGATCATCGCCGCCGCGCACGTGCACACCATCAGAACCTACGGCCCCGACCGGGTGGCGGGCTTCTCCCCCATCCCGGCCATGTCGATGGCCTCGCACGCGGTCGGCGCCCGGTTCGTCTCGCTGATCGGCGGCGCGATGCTGTCCTTCTACGACTGGTACGCCGACCTGCCGGTCGCCTCGCCCCAGGTGTTCGGCGACCAGACGGACGTGCCGGAGTCGGCCGACTGGTGGGACGCGGCGTACCTGATGCTGTGGGGCTCGAACGTGCCGGTCACCCGCACGCCGGACGCCCACTACATGGCCGAGGCGCGCTACCGCGGGCAGAAGGTGGTGGTGCTGGCGCCCGACTACAACGACGCCGCCAAGTTCGCCGACGAGTGGCTGGCCCCGCACCCGGGCACGGACGGCGCACTGGCGATGGCGATGGGGCACGTGATCCTCAAGGAGTTCTTCGTCGATCGCGAGACGCCCGCCTTCACCGGCTACGTCAAGCGCTTCACGGACCTGCCGTTCCTGGTGCGGCTGCGGGAGCGCGGCGGGTCGTACGTGCCGGACAAGTTCCTCACGGCGGCCGATCTCGGCAGGCCGGAGGGGGCGTTCGCGACGGTGCTGCTGGACGCGCGCACCGGCGAGCCGGTCGTGCCGAACGGCTCGCTCGCCTTCCGCTACGGCGAGCAGGGGCAGGGCCGCTGGAACCTCGACCTGGACGGCGTGGACCCGCTGCTGACCTGCATGGGAGCGGAGGCGGTGACGGTCGCGCTGCCCCGCTTCGACAGCGAGGGCGTGCTGGAGCGCGGCGTGCCGGTGCGGCGGGTCGGCGGCCACCTGGTCACGACGGTGTACGACCTGATGCTCGCCCAGTACGGGGTGGCGCGCGACGGGCTGCGGGGAGCATCGGAGAACGAGCCGTGCACGCCGGCCTGGCAGGAGGCGATCACCGGCGTCCCGGCGCAGGCGGTGGCGAGGATCGCCAGGGAGTTCGCCGCCAGCGCGGAGGAGTCGGGCGGCCGTTCGATGATCATCATGGGGGCGGGGACGAACCACTGGTTCCACTCCGACGCCATCTACCGGGCGATGCTGGCGCTGACCACGCTGACCGGCTGCCAGGGCGTCAACGGCGGCGGCTGGGCCCACTACGTCGGGCAGGAGAAGTGCCGGCCGATCACCGGGTGGGCGCAGCTGGCGTTCGGGCTGGACTGGCTGCGGCCGCCCCGGCAGATGATCGGCACCGCGTACTGGTATCTGCACACCGACCAGTGGCGCTACGACACCTACAGCGCCGACGTCGTCTCCTCACCGCTCGCCGAGGGCGTCTTCGCCGGGAAGGCCACCGCGGACCTGCTGGCGCAGTCGGCCCGGCTGGGGTGGATGCCGTCGTATCCGACGTTCGACCGCAACCCGCTCGACCTGGCCGACGAGGCGGGCGACGACCCGGCCGCGTACGTGGCGGGGCAGGTCGCCACCGGGCGGCTCGGCTTCGCCTGCGAGGACCCCGACGCCCCCGCGAACTGGCCGCGCGTGCTGACCGTGTGGCGGGCCAACCTGCTGGGCTCCTCGGCCAAGGGCAACGAGTACTTCCTGCGCCACCTGCTCGGCGCCGACTCGGCCGTCCGCGCCCAGCAGGCCCCGCCCGAAAGCCGTCCCGAGGGCGTGGCCTGGCCGGAGGAGGCGCCGCGCGGCAAGCTCGACCTGCTGCTGTCGCTGGACTTCCGGATGACGTCCACGACGCTGTTCTCCGACATCGTGCTGCCGGCCGCCACCTGGTACGAGAAGCACGACCTGTCCTCGACCGACATGCACCCGTTCGTGCACGCCTTCACCCCGGCCATCGACCCGCCGTGGCAGACCCGCACGGACTTCGCCGCCTTCCACGCCATCGCCCGCGCGTTCAGCGACCTGGCCCGCACTTACCTCGGCACGCGCAAGGACCTGGTCGCCGTGCCGCTGCTGCACGACACCCCCGACGAGCTGGCCACCCCGCACGGCCGCGTGCACGACTGGCGCGCGCTCAACAGGCGCCCCACACCGGGCCGCGACTTCCCGAAGGTGGTCGTGGTGGAGCGCGACTACGCGGCGGTGGCGGAGAAGATGGCCGCGCTCGGCCCGCTGCTGGAGCGGCTCGGCGCGACCACCAAGGGCCTGACGTACGACGTGTCGGGCGAGATCGACCGGCTGTCCCGGCTCAACGGCACGCGGGACGGCCGCCCGTCGCTGGCCCGCGACAGCGACCTGTGCGAGGCCATCCTGGCGCTGTCGGGCACCACGAACGGGCGCCTGGCCGCGCAGGGGTTCGCCACGCTGGGCCGGCGGACCGGCACGTCGTTCGACGGGCTGGCCGACGAGCACCGGCAGATCACCTTCGCCGACACCCAGGCCAGGCCGGTGCCGGTGATCACCTCGCCGGAGTGGTCGGGCAGCGAGAGCGACGGGCGGCGCTACGCGCCGTTCACGATCAACGTCGAGCACCTCAAGCCCTGGCACACGCTCACCGGCCGCCAGCACTTCTACCTCGATCACGACTGGATCCACGAGGCGGGCGAGGCGCTGCCGGTCTACCGGCCGCCGCTGAACATGACCGCGATGTTCGGCGAACCGGCCTTGGGTGCGAGCGAGCAGGGCGTGGTCGTGCGCTACCTCACCCCGCACTCGAAGTGGTCCATCCACTCCGAGTACCAGGACAACCTGCTCATGCTGACCCTGTCGCGGGGCGGGCCGACGATCTGGATGAGCCCGGCCGACGCCGCGAAGGCCGGCGTCGGCGACAACGACTGGGTGGAGGCGGTCAACCGCAACGGCGTCGTGGTGGCCCGCGCGGTCGTCTCGCACCGCATGCCGGAGGGCACGGTGTTCATGTACCACGCCCAGGAGCGGGTGGTGGACGTGCCCAAGAGCGAGATCTCCGGCCTGCGTGGCGGCATCCACAACTCGCTCACCCGCCTCCTGGTCAAACCCACCCATCTGATCGGCGGGTACGCCCAGCTCAGCTTCGCCTTCAACTATCTGGGCCCGACCGGCAACCAGCGCGACGAGGTCACCGTGATCCGCCGCCGCAGCCAGGAGGTCGACTACTGATGCGCGTGATGGCACAGCTCGCCATGGTGATGAACCTGGACAAGTGCATCGGCTGCCACACCTGTTCCGTCACCTGCAAGCAGGCGTGGACCAACCGGGCGGGCACCGAGTACGTCTGGTTCAACAACGTCGAGACCCGCCCGGGCCAGGGCTACCCCCGCGGCTACCAGGACCAGGAGAAGTGGCAGGGCGGCTGGGAGCTGAACCGGCGCGGCCGGCTCACGCTGAAGGCCGGCGGCCGGCTCAGGAAGCTGCTGACGATCTTCGCCAATCCGCTCATGCCGTCCATCCAGGACTACTACGAGCCCTGGACGTACGACTACGACCGGCTCTTCTCCGCCCCCATGCAGGCCGACACCCCGGTGGCCCGGCCCCGCTCGCTCATCACCGGACGCCCCATGAAGATCGGCTGGAGCGCGAACTGGGACGACGACCTGGCCGGCGACCCCTCGCCCGACCCGGTGCTGCGGAAGCTGTCGGAGCAGGTCAGGCTGGAGTTCGAGCGGGCGTTCATGTTCTACCTGCCGCGCATCTGCGAGCACTGCCTCAACCCCTCCTGCGTGGCCTCCTGCCCGTCCGGCGCGCTGTACAAGCGGTCGGAGGACGGCATCGTGCTGGTGGACCAGGACCGCTGCCGGGGATGGCGGATGTGCGTGACGGGGTGCCCGTACAAGAAGGTGTACTTCAACCATCGCACCGGCAAGGCGGAGAAGTGCACGTTTTGCTTCCCGCGCGTCGAGGTGGGCATCCCGACGGTCTGCTCGGAGACGTGCGTGGGCCGGCTGCGCTACATCGGCCTCGTCCTGTACGACGCCGACCGCGTCGCCGAGGCCGCCTCAGTGCCGGACGAGCGGGATCTGTTCGCGGCGCAGAAGGGCGTGCTACTCGACCCGCGCGACCCCGGCGTGATCGCCGCCGCCCGCGCCGAGGGCATCCCCGACGACTGGCTGGACGCCGCCCGTGACTCCCCGATCCACCGGCTGATCTTCGAGTACGGTGTCGCGCTGCCGCTGCACCCGGAGTACCGGACGATGCCGATGGTCTGGTACATCCCGCCCCTGTCCCCCGTGGTGGACGTGCTGGCGGGCACCGGGCACGACGGCGAGGACGCGGGCAACCTGTTCGGCGCGATCGACGCGCTGCGCATCCCGATCGGCTACCTCGCCGAGCTGTTCACGGCCGGCGACCCCGAGCCGGTGCGGGCGGTGTTGCGCCGGCTGGCCGCGATGCGCTCGTACATGCGCCGGCTCAACCTCGGCCAGGAGCCCGACACGTCGATCGCGCAGGCGGTCGGAATGAGCGGCGCGCAGGTCGAGGCCATGCACCGGCTGCTCGCGCTCGCCCCCTACGGCGAGCGGTACGTCATCCCCAAGGCCCACGCCGAGCAGGCCGCCCAGTTGGAGGAGCTGGGCTGCAGCCTGGACTACGAGGGCGGCCCCGGCATGAACGGCCCGTTCGGCGAGGCGTCCGGGCGGCCCGCGCCGGTCGCGGTGGAGAACTTCCACGCCCTGCGCGAGCGCCAGACCGGCGACGACCTGGACGACGCCGACGAGCTGCGCGGCCGGGTCAACCTACTCAACTGGGACGGCAAGGGCGTCCCAGACGGCCTGTTCCCGAGGAGGAAGAAGTGAGCGTGCGGACCGTCCACATGGTCGCCTCTGTGCTGCTCGGCTACCCCGACGACCGGCTGCACGACGGGCTCGCCGTGCTGCGCGAAGCGGTCGGCGGGCTGCCGGCCGGTGAGGCACGCGAGCGGCTGTCCGCCTTCCTCGGCCACGTGGCCGCCACCGGCCAGGCCGCCCTGGCCGCGCACTACGTGGCCACGTTCGACATGAAGCGGCGCTGTTGCCCTTACCTCACCTATTACGCCTACGGCGACACCCGCAAGCGCGGCGCCGCGCTGCTGCGCTTCCAGCACGCGCTGAAAACAGCCGGCTTCGAGCTCGCCGACGGCGAGCTGCCCGACCACCTGGCCGTGGTGTGCGAGCTGTCGGCGCGCGGCGCCGTCCGCGAGGCCCGCCGGCTGCTGCTGGAGCACCGGGCGGGCGTGGAGGTGCTGCACGCGGCGCTGCGCGAGGAGGGTTCGCCGTACGCGGACGTGGTGGCCGCCGTGCTGGCCACGCTGCCGCCGGCGGGCGCGCGCGAGCGGGAGGCCGCGCTGCGGCTGGCCGCCGAGGGCCCGCCCGCCGAGGCGGTCGGCCTGGAACCGTACGCGATCATGGAGGCGGGCCGATGAGCGTCCTGCTGTGGGTGGTGCTGCCGTACGTGGCGCTGACCGTGTTCGTGCTCGGGCACGTGTGGCGCTACCGCTACGACAAGTTCGGCTGGACGACGCGCTCGTCCCAGCTGTACGAGTCGCGGCTGCTGCGCGTCGGCAGCCCGCTGTTCCACTTCGGCATCCTGGTCGTGGCGCTCGGCCACGTCGGCGGCCTGGTGATCCCCAAGAGCTGGACCGAGGCCGTCGGCATCGGGGAAGGGCTCTACCACCTGCTCGCCGTCGTCCTGGGCACGATCGCGGGCGTCGCGACCGTGGGCGGCCTGGCCATCCTCATCTACCGCCGCCGCACGGTCGGCCCCGTCTTCACCGCCACCACCCGCAACGACAAGCTCATGTACGCCGTCCTCGCCCTCACCATCGCCCTCGGCCTGGCTGCCACGGTGCTGGCCAACATCACCGGCGGCGGCTACGACTACCGGACGACCGTCTCACCCTGGTTCCGGTCGATCTTCTCTTTCCAGCCGCGGCCCGAGCTGATGGCGGGCGTGCCCCTGCTGTTCCAGCTGCACGCCCTGAGCGCGCTGGTGCTGTTCGGGATCTGGCCGTTCACCCGTCTGGTGCACATGCTCACCGCGCCGGTCGGCTATCTGACCCGGCCGTACATCGTCTATCGCAGCAGGGACGAGGGCCGGCCCCGGCGCGGCTGGGAGCCGTCGCGCTGACGCTCACGCGTGGGCCCGTACCGCGGTCAGGGTCAGGACGACGGCGAGCGCGGCGGTGACGGCCAGCAGGGCGAGGCCGAGTCCGTACGAGCCGAGCCGGCCGTAGATGAAGCCCATGACCAGCGGCGGCACGAACCCGCCCAGCCCGCCGGCCGCCCCCACCAGCCCGGTGACCGAGCCGACCTTGTCGGCCGGGGCGACCTGGGCGACGAGCGCGAACGTGGCGCCGCTGCCCGCGCCGAGCGCCGCCGCCATCGACAGGAACGCGACCGTGCCCACCGGCAGCAGCGGCGGAGTCAGGGCCTGGATCGCGGCCATGACGGCGACCACGGCGAACACCCCGGCCAGGACGCGGACGGGGCCGATCCGGTCCGACAGCCAGCCGCCGAGCGGCCGCATCAGCACCGCCAGCACGACGAACCCGGCCATCCGGTACGCGGCGTCCGCCTGCTCCAGGCCGTACCCGGTCTGCAGGTAGGCGGGCAGGTAGACGGAGAAGGCGACGTAGCCGCCGAACGCGACCGCGTACAGCAGGCAGGCCTGCCATGTGATCGGCAGCCGCGCGGTGGCCGCCAGGCGCGTCATCAGCGGCTGCCCGGGGATGCTGCGGCCCGGCGCGTCCCGCAGCACCAGCCACGACACGACCGCGTAGATCGCCAGCACGACCGCCGTGATGACGAACGGAGCCGCCGCGCCACCCCACTCGACCAGCCCGACCGTGGTCAGGGCGCTGACGGCGGTGCCGCCCATGCCCGCGCCGAAGATCCCCACGGCGAGGCCGCGCCGCTGTGGCGGGAACCACGCGTTGACGAACGGCACGCCGACGGCGAACGCGGTGCCCGCGATGCCGAGGAAGAACCCGCCGGCCAGCAGCGCCGCGAAAGACGTCTGGCCCGCCAGGCCGATGAACAGCACAGGGACGATGGTGACGGCCGACACCAGGGGGAACATCACCCGTCCGCCGTACCGGTCGGTCAGCGCGCCCACCGGGATCCGGCCCAGCGAGCCCACGATCACCGGCACCGCCACCAGGAGCGCCTGCTGCGGCGCCGAGAGGCCGAGCAGCTCCTTGAAACGCGGGCCCAGCGGGCTGAGCAGGGCCCAGGCCCAGAAGTTCACCGCGAACCCCACGGTCGCGAGGGACAGCATGAGCATCGCCTGCCGTCCGCCGGTCTCCGTCATCTCGCCCTCACCCTTCGACGTCGTTCGGTGACCCTCAGTCTCCGAGCCGCCCGTCTGCTCGTCCAGGCACCGCGCGGGGTCATCGCGGGACCCTGACGAAGGCGAGCGGGCACGGCGCGTGGTGCAGCAGCGCGTGGCTGACCGAGCTCCGGCGGGAGCGCTCGTACGGTCTCGGCGGGCGCGCCGGTGCCGTCGAACAGCTCAGCCCTTGGGCGAGCGGAGCACGATCACCGGCCGTTGGCCGCCCGCCACCAGGGGTCCAGCTGCTCGGCCTCTTTCTCCTCCGGCGCGGCCAGCAGCTCCATGACTGGGGTCATGAGCACAGTCCTCTTCTCGATGGGGTGCTCGGGTTCACCGCCATCCGACCCCAGCGCGAGGCCGGCGAACAGGGCCGGAAGTCCCTCCGGTCCGGCCGGCGATCAGGGACCAAAGGCCCTGTCGGCCGCGCCGTACGGATCGGTAACTTCTGACGCATGGAGAGCCTTATGAAGAATCCCGGCGATTTCGGACGTCGCATCACCCACCACCGCACCAAGCTGAGCTTCACGCTGGAGGAGGTGGCCGGTCGCGCGGACATGTCGCCCGGATACGTCCAGTACCTGGAGGACCACCTGGGCACCCCCGACAGGGATACGGTGACCCGGCTGGCCAAGGCGCTGGAGACCACGCCCGAGGACCTGCTGGGCGGCGGCTTCGACCGCCCGCCCGGCCGGGGCGCCACCGCCGGGCAGCCCGAACTGGAGCGCCTGGAGCCCGGGGAGTGCCTGCGCCTGATCGCGCCTGGTGGCATCGGTCGGGTGGCGTTCAACGGCTCGCACGGCCCGACGGTGCTGCCGGTGAACTACACGGTGCACGACGGCGCGATCGTCTTCCGCACCCAGCACGGCGGCCCCATGGACCAGGACCTGCGCACCGGCCTGAAAGGCGTGGAGATCAAGATCGGTTTCGAGGTGGACAGGATCGACGAGGCGCGCCGCGAGGGCTGGAGCGTCCTCGTCCAGGGCCCCGCCCACCACGTCACCGACGACGAGGCCCCGATCGACGCCGATGTCACCCCGTGGGCGGGCGGCGAACGCCACCTCTACATCCGCATCGTCCCCCACCAGGTCACCGGCCGCCGCATCCACGGCCTCTAGGGAGTGGGTCTGGCCCCACCCGGCCGTACGTACAGCCTCATACCGGACACACCCTCACCGTCCGTAACGTCGCCGGCATGACGAAGAACGCCTTCAAGTGCATCTACATCTACGGCGTGTTCAGCGCCCTCACCCTCGTGACGGTCGCCGTACTGACGATCATCGGCGACACCGCCAGCACCTTCATGTGGGTACGCGCGGTCATCCTCCTCGCCGTCGCCCCGCTCCTGCACCGCCTCCTCACCCGGGCTGAGGGAGGCTCGCGAACGAGCTTGGAACGCGTACGCACCATCACCACGATCATGCCGATCGCGATCGTCGGCGTGGACCTGATCCCCGGCCTCTGCCCGCCCTGGTACGCCACCATGCAGGGCCTGAGTGCCATCCCCCTCGTCGCGGTCGCCTTCCTGACCCGCGCCGCCCTCGCCGAACGTTCCTGACGTCTCGGTAGGGTCGACGGCGTGGCGGGGGGCCGGTCAGCCCACACGAGCGCGCCACCTCTGTCTGGCCCTGGACCACCCGTGACCAGCTCTCCTCATGCGGCGCAAGCGCTCGACGAGGTCGGGCCGGGACCGGGCGGACGGTTCAGAGCCACGTTGTGCCGAGCCAGGCGGTTGCCGCAGCGGCTGCCAGGAGGACGATGTTGAGTCCGATCAGCCGGGCCTCGCCGCGGGTCAGGTGGACTGCGATGCCTCCGACCTGGATCAGGACGAGGCCGACCGCTGCGGCGATGGCCAGCCAGGACGCGATCCCGGTCAGCGGCGGCAGGATCAGCCCGGCCGCGCCGAGGACTTCCAGCACTCCGATCAGGCGGACGAGCGGCATGGGAACGGTGTCGACCCAGCCCATCATCGGCTGAAGTCGCTCCTGGCTCTGCACGACCTTCTTGCCTCCGGCGTAGAGGTAGAAGAGGGCCAGAAGGACTGCGACGATCGTGTAGGAAATCTCCATGAAGGCACCTCGGAATAGGGTGACGCAGGGCTGGCTCAGGATGGTTACCAGTCGTAAGTAGCCTCATGATGCGTCACTATTGGATGCCTCACAAAAGGCACATACGTGTGCGTTGCGCACAGGGGGCTGTCATGTCGGAGTACGAGCACACCTGCATGATCCGAGGGGACGGAGGACGGACCATCCGCGCCATCCTCGACCGCATCTGCAACAAGTGGACGTTGCTGATCGTGGCGACCCTCGACCAGGGAAGCCTGCGCTTCACCGACCTGCACCAGCAAATCCCGGGGATCTCCCAGCGGATGCTGACCCTGACACTCCGGAACCTCGAACGCGATGGCCTGGTATCGCGGACGGTGCACGCCGAGGTTCCGCCACGGGTCGAATACGCGCTGACCCCCACCGGAAAGAGCCTCATTCCGCCCGCACTGGCCCTCGCCGGCTGGGCCATCGAACACGTCCCGCACATCGAGGCCAGCCGAGAGGCCTATCAGGCCCGAAACGTTTGACCCGCTGCCCCGCCTTCAGTTATCTGCCCTGGTGACCGCTGGCCGGTGGGCACCCCCAATGCGACGCTCGATCGCCGTGCCCGTGCCCCGCTATGACCGCGGGCGGCTGAGGTGGGCGGGGGGAGCCGCTATCCGCGGCCGGTGAACAGGCCGCGCACGACCCATAGGCCGCCGAGCACCACGGCGCCGGCGATGAGGAAGGTCATCATGGCCGTCTGGGCGACGCCGAGCAGGGCCAGCAGGCCGACGGTCAGGCCGTAGACGACGGACAGGGCGACGAGGATCCGTGCGGAGCGTTTCGCGTTCATGGCCGGTGAGTCTTCCCGAGCACGACGGCACGCGGACAGTCACCGGAGGACGGGACCCCGATTCCGACGACAGTCGGATACCGGGCGGAGGCATCGCCGGTCCATACTGGCGGGATGGCTGGCGGCACGCTCACAGCTCCGGTCGATCCCGGACGGGACGACTGGCACCGGACCGTTCCCGGCTGGCATCTCGCCTTCGCCGTGTTCGCCCTGCTCACCGCCGGTCTCGTCATCATCGGCGACGCCGGTCCGCCCACCGTCGAGCGGCCCGCCGCCCTGGTCATCCTCGCGCTGCTGTGCGGCTGGTACGCCGTCACCGGCGCCCGCGCACTCCACCGCACCCACGGCCGGCTGGGCGTCGTCTACCTGTGCGGCGCCCTCCCCCTGTCGGCGGCGCTGTGGGCGGCGGCGCCGTCCGGCCCGCTGATGTCGTTCATGCTGTACCCGCACATCTGGGCGCTGCTGCCGCTGCGCAGGGCCATCCCCGTGACGGTCGCGAGCGTGACGTCGATGGCCGCCGTCATGATCGTCCGCAGCGACGCGTACGGGCAGGAGCCGGCCTCGGTGCTCCTGATGGCGGCGGTGGCGCTGCTGACCGCACTCGTCCTCGGTGTCTGGATCACCCGGATCATCGAGCAGAGCCGGCAGCGGGCCAGGCTCGTCGAAGAGCTGGCCGCGGCGCGGACGGAGCTGGCCGAGGTCAGCAGGGAGGCCGGGGTGCTGGCCGAGCGGGAGCGGCTGGCCAGGGAGATCCACGACACGCTCGCGCAGGGCTTCACCAGCGTGCTGCTCCTGATCGAAGCCGCCAAGGCCGGCACCTGCGAACGCGACCAGGCCGCCCGCGGCCACCTCGACCAGGCCCGCCGCACCGCCATGGACAACCTGGCCGAGGCCAGGGCCCTGGTCGCCGCGCTGCCACCGCCCCAGCTCCGCGACTCCTCGCTCCCGGACGCGCTGCGCGGGCTCATCGAGCGGTTCGCGGCGGAGACGGCGCTCGACGCCGCCTTCACGGTGACCGGCACACCCCGCCGGCTCACCCCCAACGAGGAAGTGGTGCTGTTACGCGTCACCCAGGAAGCCCTGGCCAACGTGCGCAAGCACGCCTCCGGCGCGGCCCGGGTGGAGGGCATGCTGACGTACGAGGACACGGACGTGACCCTGAGCATCGGCGACGACGGCCACGGCTTCGACCACCGCGCACCCGGCGCCGGGTACGGCATCGGCGGCATGCGCGAGCGCGTCACCGAGATCGGCGGCACGCTGACCGTCGGCCCCAACCGGCCCTCGGGAACGCTCCTGCAGGTGGAGCTGCCGTCGTGACCGTACGCGTGCTCATCGTCGACGACCACCCCATCGTCCGGCAGGGCCTGTGCGCCGTGCTGGCCGCCCAGCAGGGCCTCTCGGTGGTCGCCGAGTGCGGCACCGGCGAGGAGGCGGTCGCGCTGGCGGCGGCCGTCGAGCCCGACGTGGTGCTGATGGACCTGCGGCTGCCCGGCATGGGCGGCGTCGAGGCGACCCGGCGGATCGTCGCGGCCGGGACCGCGAAGGCGATCGTCGTCCTCACCACCTACGACTCCGACGGCGACATCCTGCGCGCCGTCGCCGCGGGTGCGACCGGCTACCTGCTGAAGGACACCTCGGCGGAACAACTGGTCGCCGGCATCCGCACGGCCGCGACGGGCGGCACCGTGCTCGCCGCCCCGGTCGCCGCCAAGCTGGCCACCCGCATGCGCGGCGACGTTCCCTCCCTCACCAGCCGGGAGATCCAGGTGCTGGAGTGCGCCGCCCGGGGCCTGTCGAACCCGGAGACGGGCCGGGAGCTGTTCATCAGCGAGGCGACCGTGAAGAGCCACATGATGCGCATCTTCGACAAGCTCGGCGTCACCGACCGCACCGCCGCCGTCACCACCGCCATCGCCCGCGGCATCCTCACCCCGCCCTGACCCCCGCCTCCGGAACAGCGCTGAAAACGCCGAGGAAACCAGGTCGTGTGCGGGCTGTCCTCGCCGGCCGCGTTCGGCCGGCGGAGCGGCTGGCCGAGTGCTTCATCCGGCAGGACCGGCAACCCTGAACGGGCAGCCGTGCGTGGCTCGCTTGGAATGGTGGTGGCAGGCGTTCTGTGCCACGCACGAACGTCCGTGACGCTGTGGCGTTGTGGCAGACGGTCCAGCACTTCTGGCACCAGGTCTGCCAGGCGAGAGCGGGACCTTCCGAGGCCGGCCCTGTACGCCGGCCCCGGAAGGTCCGAAAGTTCGGCTCACCCGGGCAAAGGGCTGCCTGACGAGCTGGAGGTCATGTCGTCGAGGACGGTGTCGATGGGTGCGGCGGCGATGTGTTCGCTGGGCCTGGCAAGGAACACGTTGACGTGGTACTCGCCGGCGTCCTCCTTGCCGGCGGGGTCGAGCCCTTGCGCGGCGAGGCTGTCCAGGGCGAAGTCGCGTTCGCGGTCGTCGGCGAATCTTCGCTGGGGGAAGGTGGTGTCGTGCAGCTGTTCGGTGACGAGCCCGTGGCGGGCCAGTGTGTCGGCCACGGGAGTGAAATCGACGGTCCGCAGGCACAGTGCGGCGAACCACGGGCGCTGGCCGGGCAGGGTGCAGTCGAGCAGCCGGTCGATCGACCGGTCAGTGATGTAGCCGATGCCGCCGGTGACCGTGATCAGGTCGGCCTCGCTCACAGCCGCGGCCAGTTCGGGTGACGGGTCGTCGCACTCCATGTTCTCGATCAAACCTTCGTCCAGCAGGCCGACCTGGAGGCCGTACTCGACGGCCGGTGCGGAGGTGTCGATGCCGACCACCCGGGGAGGAGTGCGCCGGCGCCGGTCCTCGTAGAAGGCGCGGTCCGCATCGGCGAGTTCCTCGCTCGCCAGGCAGGCCATGTCCTCGTCGCGGTAGTGGTCGTAGAGGTGGTCGAGTGTGAGATCGCATTTCAGCAGAGCCGCATTCACTCCGTAGGAGCAGCACAGGTCCACCACGGTCGGGGTGTCGACGTCGAGGGCGTCGAGTACCTTGCGGAAGACGCGTTGTCCATGGTGGGGGACGGCATAGTCGAGGCTGCCGAGGCGATCGTAGTAGGGGCGGGGATCTGGCTGGTGGTAGATGTCGTTGAAGTCGGCCTTCATCAGTTTCTGGTCAGAGATCTGATTGTCGGCGCGCACATTCCGCCTTTCTGTACGGCACTATTTGCCAAGGACAGAGACAGCGCTCAACGTATCAGATCCGATACATCCCCTGGTGAGGCCCACGTCGACCACCGTTTCCCGCCTGACACCCGTCCGGCCAGGACCAGCCGAACGCGTTCCGCCACGTCGTGGATCGGCTCGACGTCGTGGCCAGGGGTGGACGACGGGATCTCGGCGACGATGTGGCCCACCTGGCGTCCGATCTCCTCGCCCTGCTCGTCGTCCCGGAATGGCCCCGGTGACCGGCCACGTCCACAACTCCGCCCGTGAGCTGCCCGGCCGGTGAGCACGGCGCCAGGATCCCCACCTCATGCCTGCCTCCTCCGCGCGGCTGGAGGCCCCTGCTGCCACGGCCACCGACCCTCCAGCTCCACCTCCAGCGAGAAGCTGAGAAACGTCCGCACCAAGACGATCACCGCGAGGACACCGACACTCGCGAACGTCGGGGAGATCGCGACCGTCCGGATGATGTCCGCCGCGACGAGGAACTCAAGCCCCAGCAAGATGGCCCGCCCAAGCCCCTCGCGATACCTCTGGTAGGCGTCATGAGCGGGATGCCGCAGCAGCAGCCGGTAGCCGAACCGGCAGGTCGCCACCAGCGCCCCCACCACGATGACGGCGACACCGGCCAGATCGACCGCCTGTCCGGCCATCTCGATGACGGGCTTCAGATCCATCGCGGGTCCTCGACCGGCTCGACGAGGCTCACCGTCCTACTGGGTTCTTCTCGCAGGCGAGCCGCGCACGCCGCGCTTCGACGGCGCAGGCAAAGTCGCGCGAGGGCAACATGTCTAGACGTTGGCGCTCAGCCCGGGTGACGGTGTCCCCGCCGTCCCCACCGTCCCCGCCGTCCGAGCCGTCCCAGCCGTCCGCGGCCACGCCGGTCACGAAGAGGTACGCCTGTCCGGCGGGAATGCCGAGCGCCGCGGCGCTCTCCGTGCAGTCGTGTCCCTGCGACACCAGCCGCAGCACCTGTTCCATCGTCGGCATCGCCACCCCCCGATGCGCGATGCCCGATTCCTAGGGATGCCTACGCCATTGACCGGTCAAGGATTCACCGCCGGCCGGTTCGCGGATCACCCGTGCCCCGCCGGTCGCCTGCCCGGCCGCCCCGGACATACCGGTCAGCACGCCGTCCTGTGCCGGCTCGGCGGGTGCGAGCATCTCCACGTCGGTCCCGCCGGGCAGCAAGGCGCCGGTGACGATGCGCCGGCGCAGTTCCCGCTCGGCCGACCGTTACGAGATCATCCAGCGTGAGGTGAGCGTGGAGCTGCTGCCCGGCATTCGGAAGCGGCCGGCGCTGCTGTGGTATTACGACCACCGGATGGGCCACCGCGAAATGACCGATGCCCCTTCCTGTGCCGGGCCTCATCTTCTCCGGAACCAGCCCCGCACAGTCGTCGCCTTTCCGAGAGCACCCAGTCACGCGGCAGATGCCGGATTGAGCCGAAGGCTCATAGCGTCCATCGAACAAAGCAATGCCGATCCCGGCAACGAAAAGGAGGCTGATCATGGCGAGGTGCGCTGCCCGATCCGCTCGGAGGTGGAAGCAGTGACACAGGCGGACCGCGATGATTTCGTGACCTATGACGAGTTCAACGGGCCGGACCTGGACCCCGCTCTGTGGAGGACGGTCAGCCTGCCGGTCCCAACGGGCGGCGAGCATACCGCGCAGGATCCGAACACACAGGTGGCCGTCGGCGGTGGTGTGGTGCGGGTGAGGATCCCCCGCTTTTCGGTGTCGAGCGACACGTTCCAGCCCGCCGACAGCGCGAAGTACTTCAAGCTCACGACGCGGCAGTTCGAGCTGCCGCCGGATTTCGGTCCGGGAGGCCACGCCGAGCTTGGGATACGCGTTGTAGAGGTGATAGCCGACGGTCCGCGGGCTGACGAACAACCGGGCGCCGATGTCCCGGTTGGACAGCCCCTTCGCGGCCAGCCGCACGACGTTGAGCTCCTGCGGGGTGAGGCGGTCGAGGAGATCCGGAGCGGCAGCTTGGGCCTGGCGCGCCTCGCCCGCGGCCCGCAGCTCTGCTCCCGCCCGCTCGGCCCATGGTTTGGCCCGGAGCCGTTCGAAGATTTCCAGGGCCGAGTGCAGTGGCTCACGCGCGTCGTTGCGGCGCCGGTCCCGTCGCAGCCACGTCTCATAAAGCAACTCGGTGCGCGCCCGCTCGAACGGCTGCGCCCGGTCCTCGCGATGTAGTTGTACGGCTCGCGCGTACAAACGTCCGGCCTCGGCACCATCGGCCAGAAGAGCCCGGCAGCGCAACTCCATGGCCTCGGCACAGGGGCGGCCGGCGACCTCGGCCCAGGCACCGAAGCGGGCGGCGGCATTCTTCGCCAGGTCCCGCCGACCGGCATGCACCGCCGCTTCGACCTGGTTGACCAGCGTATTCGTCAGATACATGGCGGGATCGTGCAGTGTCTCCGCCATCCGACGCACCACGGCCTCGTATCGGCCGAATCCCAGATCGAGCAGGTCCATCGCGTATCGGGACTCAATACCGCGCTCGGTCGGCTCGCCGACGAGCACATCACCGATCGCCTCCCGGCAGCCGGCCTCGTCCCCTTCGATCGCCGCCACGCACGCCAGCAGCCCCGACAGATGTGCCGCGAAGTGTGGCCGATCGGTATCCTCAGCGATCTTGAGCCCTTCTTCGGAGGCGGCCCGCGCATCGCGGTGCCGCCAAGAAGGAGGTGACCTCGGCCGAGGTGCAGACAAACCCGGGGCAGCAGCCCGATCACCCCAGTCGACCGGCAATGATCGAGGAGTTGTGTCAGCCCCGCCACCGCGTTCTCGAGGTCGCCGGCCCAAAGCGTCCAACGCCACCACCGATTACGGGACAGAGCCGTTGTTCTTACAGTCCCGATCAGGGCTGGGATCTGCGCTGGTAGTGGCAGCGTCGGGCGGTGGCTTGATGGCGGCGGCGCCACTGTGACCAGTGCAGGACATGGTGGACGGGGCGGTGCCGGGTGAGGATGAGGGCGGCCAGCAGCCGGCGGATCTCGGGCATGGTCAGGGGGATGTGCTCATCGCCGCAGGGAGGTTGGAGCGCTGCGAGGTCAGCGAGGAAGGCAAGGGCGAGCATGGCCAGGGTGATGTGCCGGTGCCAGGCAGTCCAGGTGCGCACCTGGTAATGGTCCAGCCCGACCTGGCCCTTGGACGCTTGGAAGGACTCCTCCACGGCCCAGCGGATACCGGCGATCTTCACCAGAGCCATGAGGGGCATGGGCGTGGGCGCGTAGCAGCGGTAGAAAGCCAGCTCGCCGGTGCTCAGGTTGCGGCGGATCAGCAGCCACCGGTACCCCTCGGCGGTGGCTTCGTCGATGCGCGCCCAGGCCCAGGCGTACCAGCGCGGACCTTTGGCGCCTTGGCCGGCGCGGTAGCGGTGCCAGTGCCGATCGGCCACGCCGGCGGCGATCTGGGCCGGGCTGTGATCGATCCCGTCCAGGTTGACGCGCTCCGGTTGCCGGCGATGGCCAGTACGTAGCCGACCTGGCGCTGTTCCAGCAGAAGGCGCAGATGAGGATCTTGGCCGTAAACTTCGTCACCGCTCACCCAGCGGGTCGACAATCCGGCCTCCAACGCGGCGGCGATCATTGCGGCGGCCAGGGTGGGCTTGGTGGCGAAGGTGGCCTCGTCGGGCACTCCGGCCGACCGGCAGCGGTCGGGGTCGGCCAGCCAGGGGTGTTCGGACAGGTAGAGCCGCCGGTCAAGCAGCGCGCGGCCCCGCGGGGTGGCGTAGGCCAGGAACACGCCGACCTGACTGTTTTCGATCCGTCCCGCGGTGCCGGTGTACTGCCGCTGCACCTCGGCCGAGCCGGCGCCCTTCTTCAGGAAGCCGGTCTCATCCACGATGAGCACGCCGTCGTGGCCGAGTTGGTCGATGACGTAGGCGCGTACGTCATCGCGGACGGCGTCGGCGTCCCAGCGGGCGCTGCGCAGCAGGCGCTGCATGGCCTGCGGGCCGGTCAGTCCGGCGTGCTCGGCCAGGTTCCAGCAGTTCTTGCGGTCGATGTCGGCCAGCAGGCCGCGCACGTATGCGGTGGCCGTGCGCCGGGGTTCGACTCGTCCGAAGTGGACGGCGATCCGGCTCATCAAGTCGTTGAAGGTGACCATCCAGCCTTCAGGGTCTACGCTGTCGGCCACGGCCATCACGCGATCTTCAGATGTCTTCACAAACTCCGAGTGATCACGTGGTGGCCGTCTTCATGCCACCTCAAAGCCCAAGATCGCTAAGTGTCAATGGAGTCCTAGGCAGCGCCGACCACTGGGTGCCCGATCATCGGGGCGACAAAGTGCCGGTCGTGAACATTGGGGACATGAACATCAGCAAGGCCGGTTTCGGCGCCTGGGCCGGAAGGTTCTGAGAAACAGCCCTTAATCCACGGATGAAACCGTGGGCGCGGCCGGGGCGTCGTACGCCGCGATCGACCAAGCCCCGGGACGCTTGCCGAGTTTGGCGGCCAGCCGGTCGGCTGTCTTCGGGTCGGAAAGGTCGTACCTCCCCTTGCATGCATCCTTGCGTGGGCACGAACCGCGTCCGCGCGCGACGGGGGCATCTGGGGGGAAGACCCAGATAGTGATTTGGTGATCGCGGCCGAGCCAACCCGGCTCGTGCGCCTTGTCCGCGAGCATGCTGAGCCCGCCGTCCGGGCCACATATGCCGCCGGCGCTGCTCGTTCCCTCATTGGTGAAGAAAATCGAGCCCGGCTTCTGGCAGAAGATCACGATCTTGATGTTTTCGCTCGTGGGACGGAAGCGGAGGCGCTCTTTTGTCGCCGACCGCGGCACCGTCGTTGCCGATAGACGGTTCAGCCCCTTATAGGAGCGTGGTGGCTCTTCGAAGGCCGGCGGGGTCGCGGGCGGGGCCAGCGGCGCGGGTTCGGGAATGCCGATCAGGTTCGACACCAGCATGGCCACTGTCATGACGACCGCCGCGGTGACGACGGCGGCGGTCGCCGTCCAGCCCCAGCCCCATTGTCGGCGCGGGCGGGGCTGACGTACCGCAGCCTTGCGGGCGATCAGCCGCGCACGGGCCCTGGCCACGGTCTCGGCTGAAGGCGGCGGTTCATCCGGGATCGCCTGGGCGAGCAGCGTGATCTCATCCATCGTGCGCCTCCTTTAGCGGGTTGACGTCGCCTAGTGCCTTGCGAAGCTGCTTGCGTGCCCGGTTGAGCCGGGACGCGACGGTGCCATAGGGGATTTTCAGGGCGGCTGCGACTTCCCGGTGGGTCAATTCGCCCAGCGCCACCAGCAGCACCACGTCCCGGTCGCCGCTGTTCAGACCGGCAAGCGCCCCCGCGAGCCTGCCAGTGAGCCTTCCAGCCGTGACACGCGTGAGCGTCGTGTCCTCGTGGCTTTGTGCCTCGCGTTCGGATGTCCGGCTCAGCGCTCTCCATCTGCGGATCTCGCTACGGCGGTGTCTCGAGATGAGCTTCGTGGCGATGCCGTACAGCCAAGGTCTGACCTCACCGCGCGAGGATTCATATCCCCCTCCGGCAGCGATGAGAAAGACCTCGCCCGCCAGGTCATCGGCGTCGTCTCTGGAAAGCCGCTGAGCGATGTAGCGATGGATCTCGGCGAAGTGCGCATCGAAGATCTGATCCAGGTCCAGTCCCAGATGGGTGGGAACGTTCATGCAAGCGGCCCCGTTGGCATTCGTGATTGGGTCACGCGCTGCTCTCCGTCCAATTCGACAAGGCGGTCACCCCTGATTGCCCGATGTGCCGGAAAGCTTTCACCATCCCTGCGAGGCATGCCGAACGGCAGCGTTGGGCTGATCGCGCCCCAAGAGGCCAACCTCATCACCACCGACGGACGGACGAGGGGCGCACTGCAGCGCCTGGCCCTGGCCAATTCCCTGTATGCACGCCCCCGATCTGCTCATCCAGCAGGTCGCCGCCGTCCTCGTCCACAGCGGGGTGCCGCCTGCCGAGCTCCACCTGGAGGAAGAGGAAGCCTTTTCCTGCGCACCGTCGCGCCCGAGGCCGCCCCGGCTGCTGGCCGCACTCTTGCTGACCCGGCACCGCTCGATCATGGACGTTCTGCACTGGTCAGATTGGCGCCGCCGTCACCAGACCACAGCCCGACGCTGCCACTACCAGCGCAGATCCCAGCCCTGATCGCGACCCGGGGTATGCGGATGGTGGCGAGCACTCGCCGGAACTGCGGGCTGTCGCCGTACTGACCCGGTGTCAGGACACAGCGCGCAACCGCCCACGAGCCCCAGCAGCACAATGGCCCCGGCGGCACCGCGGACATCGCCGACCACCGGCAGGTCCGCGCCTTGGGTGGCGGCGACGTAGATGGCGACGTTCACCCCCGCTACCACGGTGGTGAGGGCGTCCTTCCAGGTCAGTCTCATCGTGCCACCTCCTTTCACCCCTGAGCGTCCGCCGGGGCGACGACCGCGAGCAGGGCCGTTGGCCCCTGGCGGCGGGGCCGTTCGCCGGTGTCCGCAGGAGACGAGCCGCGCCACCATGGGGGCATCACTGTCAGGGGAGGCGAGCCGTCATGACTGGCAGGCGCATGATCATGGAAGTACCCGTGGACACGGAGCTACTGGCGCTCAAGAAGCGGGTGACGGCCCTGGAAGAGCAGGTCCGTACGCTGACGGCGGCCAGCCTCGCCCTCGTCCGCACCATGGAACACCTCCAGCGCACCGGCGACCGGATGAGCCCTTCATGACGGCTCAAGCGGAGGGTTGTGGTCGAGAGCCGTCGCTGCTGCCCCACGGACGCATACCGCATGCTCCGGTCGTACCTCACCCGAAGCGATCCGCGCGACGCCGAGACTTTACACATTCATCCTGTGGAGCGATCAGGCAACGCTTCGACCATTCTTCTCGCCGTGTCATCCCACTCAGCGCCAAGCGCCATACGCACATGCAGGAGGGCATCGATTCGCTTTTCGCCGAACATTCGCGGGCGAGATGACAAGGCAATCGCCTGCATACGTCTCCAGAGAATGTTCACTCCCAGCGCGGCCGCTTCTTCCATACTCTCTTCATCGCCAGCGAAATGCTGATGAAAGTTGATCCCGAAGTGAGGAATGACCCACGTGAAGACACAACCACCCTGCTGGTGCAGTCTTATATATGTGGCGCTATCGCATCGGATCGGTTGCACAGACGAAAGGCGGACCGGTCCAGCACTCGCCGGGTTACCCTCTTTGATCGCGTAGGGCGAATTGAACCAGAAACCCACTTGGCAGTAATCCCGGTGCCCGGCTGGGGTCTCAGGGCTACTTGCAGTGGATGGTGAGAGGAAGCGCACGCTTATCGACTTCTCCACGCCATCGTCCCACTCGCGTAGGGTATGAGTCCGGGTCCCGCTGCTGGGGTTGGGATCGACCTGGCATTTCATCGGACGAAGAGGTCCTTCCCGATATCTATCCCCATGGTGACGGACTTGCCCCAGAAGCTTGCGGCATTGGGGGCGGTTCCCCAGCTGTCCATCGTCGAGCCGCACCTTCAGCGCCTCGGCCGCGTGGAGCGACGACCTGGCAGTCGGCGGACCACCGGCATCGGGTCGGCGTTCCCCGGTCGCTTCTTATCCGCGACAATGCGGGAAACCCCTCTCTTCGAGGAGCACCATGAGAATGCTTACGAAGCGTCTGGGTGCCGTCGCGCTGACTGGTGTGATCGCCGCCGCCCTCGTCCCGGGTACGGTCGGCGCCACGGTCAAATCAGCGGGGCACTGGGAGTATGTCGCGTCCTACCCGCTGACGTCGGCAGGCTCCGCATCCTGCAGATCCGCAGGCAAGCTGTGGGGCGGGACGTGGCAGTGCCGCGCGATCAACGGCCCGCACTGGTCGCACACCTCGTCGCACTACCACCTGGAGATTTACTACGCGGATTAGCTCGCCCAGGTGGTAGTTCGAGCGCCGGGGCCCGTACGGATGAGGCCAGTAGTCCTACGGAAGGCACCCGTAACCGGCGACGGCAAGCTGTGAGTCATGCAGAACGTGAACATCTGGAGTGAAGAGTTCGGCGCCGCCACCGACGAGCCGATCCTGCTGATCATGGGCTCGATGTCGCAGGGCGTGCTGTGGCCGGAGGAGTTCGTCGGCTTGCTGACCGCCGGGGGCCGCCGGGTCATCCGCTACGACCACCGCGACACCGGCAGGTCCGACACCGTCGACTTCGAGAAGACCCCCTACACCTGGACCGACATCAAGAACGACGTCTACCGCGTCATGGACGCCCACGGCCTCGACAGCGCCCACCTGGTCTGCCACTCCGCAGGCGGCCTGCTCGGCCAGTACATCGCGGTCGAGGCCCCCGAACGGGTGCGCTCGCTGACCGTCATCGGCTCCTCCCCGCTCGGCGGCGGCGAAGGCGCGGTCATCATGCGGGCGCTCATGGGCGAGCCCCAGCCCGAAGGCAGCCTGCCGGAACCCACGCCCGACTTCGTGGCGTTCTTCCGCACGCTGATCACCACCCCACCGCCCACCGACCGGCGCGCGCAGATCGACCTCATGATCGCCGAACAGCGTGTCCTGCACGGCACCGCCCTGCCCTTCGACGAGGACGCCGCCCGCCGCCTGCAAGAACGCATCTACGACCGGGCCCGCGACCTGTCCGCCGTGGCCAACCACCGGCTGGCCGCCGCCGCCGAACCCGACTTCGAGCCGGTGGGCGTGCTCCACCAGGTCAAGGCGCCCACGCTGGTCATCGAAGGCAGCCACGAGCCGGCCAAGCCGGGCCACGGCGCGCTCATCGCCGACCAGATCCCCGACGCGCGCCTGATGATCGTGCAGGGTATGGGCCACACCCTGCTGCCCGAGGTGCACGATGAGCTGGCCGCCGCCATCCTCACGCACACGGCCGGGTGAAGACGTTCGATGCCAGATCCCTGCACCCCCGCCATCGAAGTGAGGGATCTGGTTCAGCGTTTCGGCGCCGTGCTCGCCGCCCAGGTCGTGACCGACGTCAGCGGCGACGCCTCCGGCGACGCGAACTACGGCTGCTGTCCGTTCCGCTCCCACTGGGCGTGCGCGGCTCCGGATACGGGACCGACGGGGCTCTCACCCCGAGTAGCCCGAGATATTGCCTGCTCCGCATGATGTCCCCCCGTTGTTGCACCGTTTCTTCCGGCCTCTTCTCTTCGGCCATCAATCAGGACAACAGGGCAGGTATAGCGAGACATCCCAGATAACGCGATACAGGGTGATCTCTTGCTAAATTTTGCCTCGACGCACATTTCCTGGGCCTGTGACCGGCCAGGAGCCAGGAGCCAGGGGCCGAGCCGCTGGACTGGCGGTTGCCGGAGTGAGCCACCCGACGGATCCTGATCAGGCAGGTTTCGAGAGCGTTCTGGTCGCAGGGAAGGACTGCTACGCGCCACCTCCTCGGGGCGGCGTGTCCTGAGCCCCTGCCGTGCGGCTCGGCCAGAGAGCAGACACCACAACGGCGCCAGCGGTCTCAGCTCGGCCCGGCCAGCCGCCTGATCAGCGCCACCGCCTCGTCCAGCAGGCTCACCTCGTGCGCGGTGAGCCCTCGGTCGGCGGCGCGCCGGGCCTTGGCGTCGTCGAGCGGGCCGCCCGCGTCCAGGTCTTCGTCCAGCTCCCTAGCCAGGACGGCGAGCAAGGCCCGCGCCGCCTGCGCCAGCTCGCTCTCACCGTCCACCGCCGCCTGCGCGATGATCAGTGCCGACAGGGCGCAGTCCAGCGCGGGCCGCCCTTCGCGGGCGTTGCACCAGTCGATCACCACGGGCCCGTCCGGCGTCAGCATCACGTTGTCGGGATGCAGGTCCAGGTGCAGAATCCGGTCACTGGGCTCGCGGGACAGCCGGGCCGGGATCCGGTGGAGCCGACGCAGCAGCGCGGCGAGAGCCCGCCCCGTCTCCTCGGCCCCGATCTGCCCGGCCAGCAGGGCGTGCAGCATCGTCGGGCCGGACAACCGGGCCATCACCAGGTCGGTGGCGGTGCTCTCGCCGGGGAAGACCTCCGGCACCGGGAACCCGTGCGCCGCCACGTGCGCCATGATCTCCAGCTCACGCCTGGCGTCGGCGTCCACCCGGTAACGGCGCAGCACCCGTCCGTCGCCGAACGCGTACACGTCGGCGCTGCGTCCCGCACCCACCAGCTCCCCGACCTCCATGCCCCCAAGCTACGCGGCGACCGCCCGACCCGGCGGGCGGGTCGGGGCGACTGGTTCTGTGGCGTCGGCACGCGCGTGCGTGCGTCCTTCCCGTTGCGATCTCGCAACGGGAAGGACGCACGGTGGGGGTGCCATGCCGGGCGGATGGTGAAGGCGTGCGGGCACCGGGGACTGTCTGTGTCGCTGTAGCTGGAGCGGCTCCGCGAGCTCGACCACCCGGATACCTACTGTCGAAGGCCGGTCGTGGCGGGAGCGGCTGGGGCGGCGGGGGTTCGGGGCCAGGTCCAGGCGGAGCGCAGGATGAAGGCCAGGAGCAGCACCTCGATTCCGATGGAGAGGCCGTAGAAGGAGGCCCAGTTCCAGGACTCCCCTGCCGCGTTGAACACCGAGTAGGGGATGCAGATCGATGCGACGACGAGGTTCGTGGCGCGGTTCGCCCGGGCGGGCAGCGTCATGGAGACCATCACCATCAGAGCCGGGATCGCCACGGACGCGAGCATCATGGTTAACAACGTCGGGCTGATGTCGAACTCGAAGACGACGCCGGCGCGGAGGCCGTCGATGACGCCGGGCTTGTAGAGGGCGAAGTAGTCGACGTAGATGTAGAGGAACATGAAGCTGGTCCATGCGGCGGCGAGCTTGGCCTGCACGGGGACCGGCGGGTTGTCGAGCAGGTTCGGGGTTTTCGTTCGGCTGGTCATCGGTTCTTCTTTCCAAAGGAGCGGTCCCTCCGCCGGAGTCGCGGCAGGGATGTACCGAGGCCGCGCCCACCTGGACGAGCACATCGCCTCGACCGGGCAGCGGTAGCCCGGACTTCGGATGAATCGAGCGCTGAGGGCAGACCGTAGCGGCGCTGGTCGGCGGGCCGCATCGTCGTCGCCCCAGTGGACTCGCCCCCGGCGCCAGGCGTACTCCGGCACTCGATCGCTGTTCGATTCCCGCAGCAGCCTCCTCACGTCCGAGCTGCGACCGCCGCTGGTTCGTACATCGTACGTCGTACGATGTACTACGACTAGTACGCTGTACCAAGAATGTGCGCTCAACGATCGTCAAGCGGCTCGAGCGAGCGAGAGGAGACCCGTGTCTGCGAGGGAAAGACGCCAGGTGACGTCACACACGGCGCTGAGCAAGCAACGGGTGGTGGCCGAGGCGGTCCGGCTCGCCGACCGCGAGGGGGTCGGAGGGCTGAGCATGCGCCGGCTGGCCGGCGCGCTCGGCGCGGGCGCGATGTCGCTCTACTACTACGTAGCGAACAAGGAGGAGTTGCTGGACGCGATGATCGACGTCGTGTTCGAGGAGATCGAGCTCCCGCCCGAAGAGACCGACTGGCAGTCAGCGATGCGACGTCGGGCGGCATCCGCCCGGCAGGTTCTCGCACGCCACCCGTGGGCGATCGGCCTGATGGAGTCGCGGACATCGCCGGGGCCCGCGAACCTCCGCCACCGCGAAGCGGTCACCGCCTGCCTGCGAAAGGCCGGCTTCACGGTCATGATGGCGACGCACGCCAACTGGTTGCTCGACAGCTATGTCTACGGTTTCGCGCTGCAGGAAGCCAGCCTGCCGTTCGACACCGCCGATGAGTTCGCGGACATGGCCGAGGACGTTTATCTTCCCCAGCTTCCTCCTGACGAGTTCCCCTACCTCAACGAGTCCGCGGCGGTGCTCGCCGCTGCCGGCTACGACCCGGCGGAGGAGTTCACCTTCGGCCTCGACCTCGTCCTGGCCGCCCTCGAGCCCCTGAGAGTGCCTACGTGAGCCTCTACCCGTGATGTCGTTATGTGATCGTGTGGATATGGTGTGTTACCGCCAGTCTGCGGGTCCAGATGCGTAGCTCGATCAGGAGCGTCTCGGTGACGCCGGCGGCTTCTCCCTCGATCAGCTCCCACCGCGCGCCGGTCAGGTCCTAGGGATGACGATCAGGGGCATCCGGCCGCCCTGTCGTCCGCTGAGAACGCATCAGCCCTGCTAGCGTCAAGAGGGTGGTGACAGGTACGGGGGGTGAAGGTGAACTGGACACTGAGCGAGGTGTTCGAGACGCCTGACGGAAATGTCCGGTGGAGCCGCATGGGCAGCGGGGACCCGGTCGTGCTGCTGCACGGCACCCCGTACTCCTCCTTCCTCTGGCGGGACATCGCTCCAGCGCTCGCCCGTACCCGCACAGTCTTCGTCTTCGACCATCTCGGCTTCGGCCAGTCGGACAAGCACGAGGGCCAGGACCTCAGCCTGGCGGCTCACGCGAGGAACTTCGCCCGGCTCCTCGACCACTGGGAACTCTCCTCCCCAAGCGTCGTCGCCCACGACATCGGCGGGGCCGTGGCGCTGCGAACGCTGCTGTTGGAGGGGAGAAGCTACCGGGATCTGATCCTCTTCGACGCGGTGAGCGGAGGCGAGTGGGAGCGAGGGCTCTTCCGGCTCATCCTGGAACACACGGAGGTCTTCCAGCAGCTTCCGGACTATGCGCACGAAGCACTGGTCGCCAGCCACCTGCGCCACGCCACACACGTCGGCCTCCGGCCGGGAGTGCTCGACGCATACCTCGCACCGTGGCGGGGAACGGCAGGTCAGGCCGCTTTCTACCGCCAGTACCGCCAGATCAGGCAGAACGACACCTTCGCGTACGAGCACCTGCTGGGCGAGTTGTCGCTGCCGATCCGTCTCATCTGGGGCCGCGAGGATCGCATCCTTCCCCCGGAGTACGGCGAATGGCTGCACGAGCGCATCCCGCACGCCGAGTTGCACTGGATCGAGGGCGCGGGCCACCTCCTTCAAGAAGACGCTCCTGGGCGGCTCATGGCCCACCTGACCGCCGAATTCCGGCCCGACCACGATCCCAGAGATCGCCTGTCTTGAGGCGGATCGTGGATGCTTGATCTGAGCCTGTACGTTTCCAACGCCCTCTGGTGACACTCGTGGCCATACGGCACGTGGCCCCGACCGCTGACCGCCTGGCACCGCCGGCCGCCCGGTCCGCGGGGCGTTCCGCGTCGGCTATCGCCGGCGCCGCCGAGAAGGCCCTGCAGACTGCCCGGCAGACTGCCCGGCACCTGGCCGGCCAGGCCCACATGGTGGGGCGGGCAGGCGTCACCGTTTCACATCGCTGCGGGTTGGGGACAGCGTCACCATGGCCTCCGACCTGAGGGCGAACGGGGCACGGGACGATCCACGGTGAGCGAGGGCTGACGTCATGCGCGGGTTGGCGGCGATGGTGCGCGACCTGGCGGCGCGTACGCCCGGCAACCGCGAGCGCAGCGCCGACATGTGGCGCGCACTGGCCATCTGCCTGGTGGTGTTCGGGCACTGGTTCGTCGTCGCCGTGACCTACCGGAACGGCCGGCTGTCCGGGTACAACGCGCTCGACGTCCTGAGCTGGATGGACCCGGTGACCTGGCTGTTCCAGGTGATGCCGATCTTCTTCCTGGTCGGTGGCTACGCCGGCGGCGCCTCGATGGCCTCCCACCGCGCCTCCGGAGGCGACGGCATCGGCTGGGTGCTGAGGCGGACCGACCGGCTGCTCCGGCCGACGACCGCGCTGTTCCTGGTGCTGCCGCTGACCTCGCTGGTCATCGTGGCGGCCGGGGTGAACACCGACCTACTCGGCCACGCGGCGTGGCTCGCCTCCATCCCGCTGTGGTTCCTGCTGGCGTACCTCGTCCTGGTGGTACTCACGCCGTGGTTGTACGCGCTGCACCGCCGAGCGGGGCTTGCCGCCCCGGTGGCGATGGTGGTCATCGTCGCCGTCGCCGACCTGCTGGGGCGGGGCCTGCACGTGCCGGTCGTCGGTCTGAGCACCTACCTGTTCGCGTGGATGGCGATCTACCAGTTCGGATTCTGCTGGCGGGACGGGCTCCTGCGGCTGAGCCGCAGGCAAGCGCTCGCGGTCGCGGCCGGCGGCCTGGCCGCCCTGATCGGGCTGACCGTGGTGGGCCCCTACCCGGTCGGCATGGTCGGCTACAACACGGCGCCGCCGAGCCTGGCGCTGCTGGCGCTGGCCACCACGCAGATCGGACTGGTCCTGGCCCTGCGGCCGGCGGCCAACCGGTGGCTTCGCCGGATCGGCCCGTGGAGTGCGGTCATCGCGACCAACGCGGTCATTCTCACCGTGTTCCTGTGGCACATGGCGGCGGCGGTGATCGCGGCCGTCGTGCTGGTCCCGACCGGGATCCTGCCGCAGCCCCCGCTGCACTCGACGGCGTGGCTGCTGTGGCGGGTGCCGTGGCTGGCGGCTTGCGCCCTCGTCCTCATCGTGCTGGTCGCGCTGTTCGCGCGCATCGAGCTGCGCCGGCCGCTGACGCATTCCGTCGAGCGCGGTCCGTGGCGTGACGGCGCGACCGTGCTCGGGTCGGCCGCCGTGCTGGCCGGGCTGCTGATCGTCGCCGTGGCCGGCCCCGGCTACCACGGCCCCACGGGTCTCCCGTGGGGCGGGGTGCTCGCGTACCTGTGCGGCGCCGCCGTTCTGCGCGTGACGCGGGACCGGTCTGTCCGGTCGGACGCCGGCCCCTGAGCGCGGCGGAGCACCGCAGAACCGGCGTCGACCTGGGTGGGTCTCACCAGCGCAGCATCGCGGCCACTCCGCCCGCCTCGGCGAGCTCCTCCGCCGCTCCGGTCTCCAGCACGGTGACCTCGCCTCCGTGCTCGAAGGTGAGTTCGATCATCTCCTCCTCCAGCTCCTCGGGGGTGACGCCCACGGGCTCGGTGTTGCGCGGGCCCGCCTCGTCGAGCAGCAGGTGCTCGACGCGGCCCTGCCGCAGCAGGGAGAGGATGTCGTCGAGGCCGACCGCGCCGTTGCCGCCCGACAGGGCCAGGTCCCGGGCGCGCACGGCCAGGGCGGCGTCATGCCTGGCCCGCGCCTCCTCGCGAGCGGGGCGGACGAACTCCAGCACCTCCGACGGCGACAGGGCGGGGTCGAGCACGGCGTCCATGTGGACGATCTCCGGGCCTGCCGGCAGCGCCTCGCCCAGAACCGCGGTGTCGCGGGGGTCGCCCACCAGCAGCAGCGTCTCCCAACCCAGCCGCCGGGCCTGGCCCGCCACGTGCTGGGCCGCCTCGCGCAGGTACTTGGCCAGGTGCTCCTCGATGCGCTGGTCGAAGCGGTCGGGGTGGATGCCGCGCCGGGAGAGGCCCGGCAGCGTCGCCGATCCCTGCGCGGACCCGCCCGCGGTCGCCAGCTGGAACATCACCGGTTCCAGCTCGTCGGCCAGGCCGTACCGGCTGTCGAACAGGCGCACGCCGTCACGCCCCACCCTGGCGATCCCTGCGGGCCTGTCGGCCTGTACGGCGGCGACGAGCGGCAGCAGGTAGGCGTGCTCCCTGACTGTGGCGAGGCCACCCACCGGGAGCTGAAGCCACGCGGTGCGCACCTCGTCACCGGCCACCTGCGCGAACAGGGCACGTCCCAGACCGGGACCGGCCGGGTCGAGCAGTTCGTCGATCCGCGGCTCCAGCAAGTCCAGACGGAGGCCCACGAGCCTGGCCCGTTCCTGGTCGGGGCCTGCGGCCAGTTCCTGGCGCAACGCGGCGATCTCGTTGCGCAGCCGGGTCCGCCCGGCCTGTGTGCCGGGCTCCATCGTGGTGTAGAGCGACAGCACACCGACCTCGTCACCGAACGCGGCCAGTTCGCGCAGATCTGTCTGGTCGAACACCATGGCGCGCTCACCTCCTTGGGCTGGGCGCCCTGCACGGGCACCAGCGGAGGGGGTTGCCCCATTTTAACCGAGGCGCCCATCGTCCCTGTTCAGCGGCGTTCGCGAGCGCCTCTCAGCCCTGCCCGGCCCACTCCCCCACCTCCAGGACCCGTGGGGACCTCATCACCTTTATCTGATTGCTCTTGCGTTGTTCTCCAAGGGCTCTGCCATCAGGCAGCCCCCGGCCGTGGACGTTTTGTGACCACTTGTCGGGTGTTTCCCAGTTGAGGAGGGATCCTTGTCCGGGCAGCTCGGCCCGCCCCGGCGATGAGCCCGTGCCGGGCACGTTCGGCATGAACCCGGTCGCACCGTCGTACGAATCTCCGTGTTTGTGCCCGCTGACCTGGGGAAACAACACATTCGGCTGCTTATCGCCGCCATTCACGCGGCGCCCGGCGCCGCATTCCGCCTCATTCGGCCTTTTCGTCACAGGGAGATGGACGATGCGTGTCCAAGAGGCCCCGGCCCCGGTGACCATCGCCCCCGACACCCAGCTCGCCGACATGGTGTTCAGCGACGACCGGGTGAACGGTGACATGGTCCTGTTCCAGCGCCGGTCGGCCGGAGGCTGGAGTCCGGTGACGGCCAGGCGGTTCGCGGCCGACGTCCGCGGCCTGGCGGCCGGCTTCCTCGCCGCCGGGATCCAGCCAGGAGACCGCGTCGCGCTGCTGGCCGCCACCAGCTACGAGTGGACGGTGGTGGACTACGCCCTGTGGGCGGTGGCGGCGCTGCCGGTCCCGATCTACGAGACCTCCTCGGCCGAGCAGGTCCGCTGGGTGCTGGAGGACGCCGGCCCGGTCGCCGTGGTGGCCGGGGACGAGGCGCAGCGCCGCCTGGTCGATGAGGCGGCCGCGGGCCTCTCGTCCGGACCGCCGCGGGTGTGGCAGATCGACGGCGGCGGGCTGGACCGGCTCCGCGAGGGCGGGCACGGCGTGAGCGACGCTCAGCTGCGCGAGCGGCGCCGGATGGTGTCGGCCGACGACCTGGCGACGATCATCTACACCTCGGGCACCACCGGCCGCCCGAAGGGCTGCATGCTGAGTCACGGCAACCTGCTGTACGAGGCCCGCGCCGCGATCGACAGCCTGGAGGGCATCTTCGGCCGGCACGCCTCGACCCTGCTGTTCCTCCCGCTGGCGCACGTCTTCGCCAGGGTGATCCAGGTGGCCTGCGTGGAGCGGGGTGTGTGCCTGGCGCACAACGCCGACCGGGCCACGCTGACCGAGGACCTGGCCGCCCTGCAACCGACGTTCCTGCTGGCGGTGCCCAGGGTTTTCGAGCGGGTCTTCAACGCCGCTCAGCAGCAGGCCCGGGCTCAGGGCAAGGAGAGGATCTTCGCCTGGGCCGAGCGGACCGCCGTGGCCTACAGCCAGGCGCTGGACGATGGGCGGCCGGGCCGGCGCCTGCGCCTGGCACATCGCCTGGCCGACCGGCTGGTGTACCGGCGGCTGCGGGCCGCGCTCGGCGGCCGGGTCGGGTACGCCATCTCCGGCGGAGCGCCGCTGGGAACCCGGCTGGGCCACTTCTTCCGAGGGATCGGCCTCACCGTGCTGGAAGGCTACGGACTGACCGAGACCAGTGCCGCCGCCACCGTGAATCTGCCCCACGCACTGAAGATCGGCACGGTGGGGCCGCCCCTGCCCGGGGTCGACCTCCGGATCGCCGACGACGGCGAAATCCTGATCAAGGGCCCGATGGTGTTCCAGGGCTACTGGCGCAACGAGCAGACGACCAGCCAGAGCCTGACCACCGACGGTTTCCTGCGCACCGGCGACGTCGGCGCCGTGGACGAGGACGGGTTCCTGACGATCTCCGGCCGCAAGAAGGAGATCATCGTCACCGCCGGCGGCAAGAACCTCGCACCGGAGCCGCTGGAGGACCGCCTGCGCACCCATCCGCTCATCAGCCAGGCGGTGGTCGTCGGCGACCGGCGGCCGTACACGGCCGCGCTGATCGCTCTGGACGCCGCGGCGCTGGCGTCGTGGAAGCGGGCCACCGGCAAGCCCGAGCAGGCCGGCCCGGCCGACCTCCGCGACGACCCGGATCTGCTGGCCAGGCTGCAGACGGCCGTGGACGAGGCCAACACGACGGTGAGCCGGGCCGAGTCGATCCGCAGGATCCGGATCCTTCCGGTGGACCTGACCGAGCAGAACGGATATCTGACCCCGACCCTGAAGGTCAAGCGTGCCTTGGTCCACAAGGACTTCGCGGCCGACATCGAGGAGCTGTACCGCTGAGCGGCGCACCATCGGCGCTCGACCGGCTGGTCTCGGCCACGCCCGCGTCCCGCGACCGCGTGGTCGACGCCGCCCGGGCGCTGTGCATCGTGGTCGTCACCCTCTGGCACTGGACGTTGTCGGTCACCCACCGCACCGCCGACGGCAGCCTGTCCATGCCCAATCCGATCCACACCGTGCCCGGCGGCTGGCTGGCCACGTGGTTGCTGCAGATCATGCCGGTGTTCTTCCTGGTCGGCGGGTACGCCAACCTGGTCGGCTGGCAGCGGGCCCGGGCGCGCGGGACCACCGCCGGCCAGTTCGTCCTGGACCGGCTGCGCCGGCTGCTCTGGCCGACGGCCGCCTGGGCCCTGCTCTGGCTGGCCGGTGAGCTGATCGCGGCTGCCCTGCCCGGCCCGCACCGATGGATGTGGGAGTGGTTTCCCGGCTACCTGACGCCGCTGTGGTTCCTGGGCGTGTACGGCCTGCTGATCGCCGCGGTGCCGATCACCACGAGCCTGCACGCCCGCTACGGAGCCCGGGTCCTGGCAGCGCTCGTACTGCTGATCGCCTTCGGCAGCGTGGCGCACCGCGGCGCCGGCCTGGACTGGGCGGGCTGGGCGACCGCCGCCCTGGTGTGGGTGTTCTGCCACCAGCTCGGCTACGCCTGGCGCACCTGGCAGCTCGGGCACCGGCCGTTGCCGCAGCGGCTCGCGATCGCCGCGGCAGGTCTGGCCGCGCTGGCCGGACTCACCGTGGGAGCGGGCTATCCCCTCTCGATGGTGTCCACCGCCGGCGAGGCCGAATCCAACATCTTCCCGACCAACGCCACCATCGCCGCCCTGGCCGTCTTCCAGCTCGGGCTGCTCGTCCTCATCACGCCGGCCGCCGAGCGCCTGCTACGCCGGCCGGCCGTCTGGAAGCCGGTGGTGGCCCTCAATGTGGTCGCGTTGACCATCTTCCTCTGGCACATGACCGCGTACCTGGGGGTGCTCTGGGCCTATGAAGGGCTGGGCGGCACCCTGCTCACGCAGCCGACCGCCGGCTGGTGGGCGCAGCGCTGGCTGTGGCTCCTGGCCCCCTCTGCGGTGCTGGCCGCGCTGGCCCTCCTGTTCGCCCGGGTCGAGCTGGCCGCCCGCCGGCCCCGGAAGGCGGCGAGTCGCTGAGCTCGGCGGGGTACTCAGCCAAGCCCCTGTCGATCGCGTCGCGCCCCACATGATCAGGTAGCTGTGGATCGGCGTACCGGGCCGCGCGCACCACGCTCGGCTAGCGAGTGTCCAGGCGGTGCTGGAGCCGCGCACGCGTCGCTACCGCCCCGAGCACGATCATCACGACCCCCAGCACCAGGTGCAGCCAGTTGTCGGCCGTGTTGAACGGGACGAAGTTGGCCCCGCCGCCGTGCGGGACGAACAGCCCGTAGAGCCA